>JBGCES010000354.1:0-5278 GCA_045106545.1 Saprospiraceae bacterium | reverse complement strand
TGTGATTTATGATGCGCAATTTGAGTTGGATAAAATCGCGCAAGAGCAAGCGACCGCTCAGCAAAATATTCAAGCTGCCCGTGCTTATTTCAACTACCTTTTACAACGCGATTTGAATGAAACGGTACAAATAGATACGACTTTACAAAACCGCTTAGCTGCTACTTCCCTACCCGATTTAAAAACCCAAAGCGCTTCACAACGCACTGAATTAGAGCAACTTAGAATCGCCACTGCCGCCAATCGGGAACAAATCGAACGCTGGGAAGATAAGAAATTACCAAATGCTTATGCGGTAGTTGATTTGGGTATGCAAGGAACAGGATATCGCCCGCAAGATCAGGCGTTTGCCTTTGGATTAGTTGGTGTACAATGGGATATATTCACGGGTTTTCAGAACCGTGAGCGTGAACAACAAGCTAACATCGAAGAACAAATTTTATTGCAACAGCAAGCCGATTTACAACAAAAAATTCAACTACAAATCCACCAGATTTATTACCAATTACAGGCCAGTCGTTCTACCGTAGCTGCGGCTCAATCGGGTATCCGCAACGCTAAACAACGCTTTAATATCATCAATAAACGCTACAAAAATCAACAAGCCAATTTGCTGCAATTGATGGATGCACGGACGGATTTGACGACGGCAGAAATTCAATTGGCTATCGCAGAATTTAGCGTGGTGCTGAAGGAAATTGAATTGGTCTGGGCGAGTGGCGGGTATTAGAATTGAGAATTGAAGAATACCTAACCATTGATTTTGCTGGTAGAAAACACCAAACGAATTCCTCTATTCCGAAGGAATCAAACTATAATTTATAGTTGTCACAACAGGTAAAAATCATCAACCTTTTTATATCATGAAATATATTTCTATCGCCCTACTTTTTCATCTAGCGCTTTTTGCCGCAAGCTGTGCTAATACCGAGCCTCACGAACCCAACGAAGAAGTGACCACTTCCGTAGAAAAAGACGAGCGCGTTGCTGTTCGGGTTGCTCCTTTAAAATTTAGCACCACTGCCATTCCGATTCGCGCAGCGGGCATGATTGCGACGGAGGAGGAGCGCAAATTAGCTTTTAAAATCGGCGGCGTGATTCAGCGGGTCATGGTCAACGAAGGGCAGTTTGTCAAAAAAGGGCAAGTGTTGGCGCAATTAAATAAAATGGAAATCAATGCGCAAGTACGGCAAGCGAATAGTGGCGTTGAAAAAGCAAAACGGGATTTGGATCGGGTCAATAATTTATACGCTGATTCCGTAGCGACACTAGAAAATGTGCAAGATTTAACTACTGCTCTGGAAGTCGCGCAAGCCAATCAAGAGATCGCGCAATTCAATCAGAAATATGCCACAATCACTGCGCCCACGAGTGGAAAAATATTAAAACGTTTGAGCGAAAGCAATGAAATTGTCGGCCCTGGAACGCCTATTTTCTTATTTGCTGCTAACGGTAGTGCACAAGTTTTTAAAGTCGGTTTAGCAGATGTAGAGATTGTAAAAACGCGGATCGGTGACGCCGCCGAGGTGCGTTTTGATGCTTATCCCAATACCATATTTACCGCTAAGGTGACTGATATTGCCGAATTAGTCAATCCGCGTACGGGTACGTACGAAGTGGAATTAGCTGTGAACAGAAAGGGGAAAAAATTAAAAAATGGTTTTATTGGCTCAGCTGAAATTACGCCCCGTAGTAGCAACGGTTTCTATCAAATTCCGATGGATGCTATCGTCACCGCCAACCGCGAAAGTGTAACGATTTACAGTCCTTCTACAGCTGATGATGGTGTGATTCAACACGATTTACAAGTCGTTTCTATCCAGCCCGATTACGTTGCTGCTTTGCCCAAAACAGATGATTTTCAAGTAGAGCAAGTCGTTACGGATGGGGCGAAGTATTTGACGAAAGTTTCAAGAATAAAAATTGTGGAGTGATGGTTAGATTGATTGATGATCGAATTGACTGATTGTGAAATTGTCAAATTGTGAAATTGACGTGAGCGACAGGCATCGGTCGGAGACACGGCGCGAGCGAGTTGAAAATATCGCGCCAGCAGTAATTTCAGAAAATTCTATCGTTCACGACCTATAAAAATCCGTTACATCCGTCAAATCCGTGGGCAATCCTATCAAAACAGAAAATAAGACAGGCAGGAATGCCTGTCCTCCATTCAAACCACATTTCAAACAACTTTTACACTATTTTCCATGCGTTTACCCAAATTAGCCGTTGCCAATTACCAGTTTGTGATCGTCTTAGTCCTGATGATGTTGGCGTTAGGCACGTTATCGTTTTTAAGTATGCCGCGTTCGGAAGATCCAGCGTTGGAATTTCCACGTTTTACGGTGATTGCTATCTATCCAGGTACGAGTCCAGAAGATATGGAGGAGTTGGTCGTCAATAAAATTGAGGATGAATTGGATGAGTTAGAAGACATCGAAGAATTCTCGTCCCGCATCAGCGACGGCGTGGCGATCATTGCAGTGGAAGCCGATTTCTCAGTGAATATTGATGATAAATACGATGAGGTCGTGAACAAAGTCAATAACGTGCGAGATGAATTGCCAGCTGACTTATTGAGTTTAGAAGTAGAAAAATTTAGCGTATTGGATGTTTCTATTTTACAACTCGCAATCATTTCAGCATCAGCGAGTTATACCGACTTAGAATATTGGGGAGAACAGTTAGAGAAAAAGTTAAAACAAGTCAGCGGTGTGCGGACGGTGGATTTACACGCTTATCCCTCAGCGGAAGTGCAAGTGCAATTGGACTTGGAAAAAATGGCAAATTTATCATTGTCATTGAATCAGGTGATGCAAATGATGCAGTCCAATAATGCAAATATTCCGGGTGGTGATGTGCGCGCGGGCGGGCAGATCTTTGCTTTAAAAACGAGCGGCGGATATGCGGATTTGGAAGAGATAAAAAATACAGTTATTTCATTTGCCAATGGTTCGATTATTCGCCTGCGCGACATTGCCAACGTGCAATACGGCTACGAAGATGAAAAACATGTAGCGCGTTTTAATCAGGAACGTTCCATTTATTTGACGCTTACGCAAAAAGCGGGTCGGAATATTTTGGAAGTGAATACGGCGATTGAAGCAGCAATAGCAGATTTTAAAAACATCCTTCCACAAAATATGCGGATCGAAACTGCCTTCGAGCAAGCACCGGCGGTGGAAGCGCGGATCAGCGACTTTTTTAATAATCTGCTGCAAGGAATTGGCTTGGTCGGTTTGATCATTTTACTTTTTCTGGGTTTACGCAACTCGCTGATTATCATGACGGTGATTCCTACTTCCATCGTCGTAGCGATCTTTTTGATGGATAAAACAGGTTTTGGTTTGCACCAAATTTCGATTGCGGGTTTGGTCATTGCCTTGGGATTATTGGTGGATAATGGGATTGTGGTAGTAGAGAATATTAACCGCTTTTTGCAGCAAGGTTATTCGCGTTTGGATGCGGCAGTGAAGGGAACAGCAGAGGTCGGTTACGCAATTATTAGTTCGACCGCGACGACGGTTTTGGCGTTTGTTCCGATGCTATTTTTAGGTGGCGGAACGGGGCAATTTTTGGAGTCATTACCAACGATTGTAATTTATAGTTTACTCGCTTCTCTCCTACTCGCATTGATCTTTACACCAATGCTCGCCAGCCGTTTATTACCCAAAAAAGCACGGGTAAAACCGACCCTAGCAGAACGTAGCATGCAGTGGATTGTAAAAAAAATGTATCGTCCTGCTTTGAATTTCTCTTTGCGTTATCCATTGATAATCATTGGATTAGCTATTCTTTCATTGGTCGGGAGTGGTTATTTATTTCCTTTAGTGGGCATTTCTTTTTTTCCGAATGCGGATAAACCATTACTGATCATCGACATTGATTTACCCGACGGGGCGAATTTAAAAAAGACGGATAAAGTGGCACAATTTGTCGAATCTGTTTTAGCGGAAGAAGACCTGATTGCTAATTTCACGACGAACGTAGGCAAAGGAAACGAGCAAGTTTATTACAATAAAATTCCTAAGAATTTCAATCAAGGGCACGCGCAGGTTATCGTCAATTTAGATACGTTTAATACCGCTACTTTTTATCCATTGATGGATCGCCTTGCGGCAAAATTTACGGACTATCCAGGTGCAAAAATTAAAGTCAATGAATTGAAAAATGGACCACCCGCGCCTGCGCCCATTGCGATTCGCGCCATCGGTGAAGAGATTGACGAATTGCGACGGATTACCTCCGAATTAGAAACCATTTTTAAAGCCACGGAAGGGACAACCAACGTCGATAATCCGCTCGCGACCGACCGCACCAATATTCAGGTCAATATCAATAAAGACAAGGCGGGCATGCTTGGTTTACCGATTTCGGACGTTGATTTGGCCGTTCGGACAGCAATTACGGGTACGAATGTAGGGACGTTTAACGATGCGGCGGGCAAAGAATACGATATGGTCGTGCGGCTACCCGTGCAACAAGAACGCGGTTTGGCAGATTTTTCAAAAATCTATGTGAGTTCCGTGACGGGCGGACAAGTTCCGCTGGCACAAGTCGCAAAATTAGAGTTTGCTTCGGATATTAAACAGATTAATCACTTTGATACGGAACGTTCGTTTACCGTTACGGCAGATGTGACGAGCGATTATAATGTGCGCAATGTGACGGAGGAAATTATCAGCAAAATGGAAGCGATTGATATGCCTGCGGGCTATCGTTTTTACATCGATGGTGAATACGAAAATCAGCAGGAAAGTTTTGGCGATTTGGGTACGTTGTTGATTGTCGCAGTATTAGGAATTTTTGCAGTTTTAATTTTACAATTCCGTTCCTTTATGCAGCCGTTTATTGTGGTTTCGGCAATTCCATTGGCATTTACGGGTTCGATTTCGGCTTTGTATTTGACAGGTTGGACGTTTAGCTTTTTCGCTTTTGTGGGCTTTACTTCGTTGGTTGGAATCGTGGTCAATACCTCAATCATTTTAGTCGATTATGCGAATCAACTTTTAGCGGAAGCGGAACAAAAACGCACGGTCAAAGAAGCCTTAATTCAAGCTTGTGAAACGCGTTTTACGCCAATTATTTTAACAACGTTGACGACCATTTTAGGCTTGTTACCATTGACATTGACCAATAGTGGCTTATGGTCGCCGCTCGGTTGGACGATTATTGGCGGGATGGTTTCGAGTACGTTTTTGACTTTGTTGATTGTGCCGATTTTGTATGAGTGGATGACGAAGGAGGTGGGTTAGTAATTAGAGATCAGTTATCACTG
>JBGCES010000353.1:0-4364 GCA_045106545.1 Saprospiraceae bacterium | reverse complement strand
TAGTGGTTATTGCAGATAATGGGGTTACCAACGATAGAATTTATGTCGATCCATGTTTATTGAATTTGACATTGGTTTTTGAAAATTAAATTGAACAAAGAATGATTTTGCAGCTCTTCTGTCCAAGATTTACTGAAAGGTATCTATGCCTCCCCCCCAAACATTCAAGGGTTGCTTTCGCCTCAACGAAAACAACCCTTGAAATTTTTTCACAACTTATAATGCTGAAAAATATTAAATTTTATCCACCATATCCTTGAGCTGGCATCACATTCACTGCTTTCATCCCTTTAGGACTCTTTTCCAGCTCAAATATCACGTGCTGATTTTGCTGTAGTTGTACATCAGGAGCCAAATCATTAGCGTGTACAAAGATACTATCGTGGTTTTTCTTATCAATAATGAAACCGTATCCTTTCTCTTCGTTGAAAAACTTCACCTTACCTTGGTGAATATCTGTCTCTTCTTCCGCACGGAAAGACGCATCTAAGCTGATGTCCTCTGCCTTGAAAGTAGGCATGGCATTAGGATCGGGACGGGTAGAGGATAAATTTCCATTCTCGTCCACATATGCTAACATGTCCTCAAATGATTTCTTGCCTTGCTCTTCGCGCTCGGCTTTACGGTGGGCACGGCGTTCCATTTTCTCTTTACGCTTTTTTGCCCGTTTCTTTTCTCGTTCTTTTTTGTTAAAAGTTTGCTGCGATTTTGCCATAGTTGAATTTAAATGATAAAAAAGGTAGTCGCCACACCTTGTGACATCTGCTACCCTGAGTATATGTATTAAACAGGTATAACACTGCGTAGTTCACCCGTTGTAGTTAATTTTCGTTAAGGTAAGAATTTTTCTTTGAAGCAACATACTTATAAAGCTTGTAATAATAAATATTCGTAGTAAGTTTTACATTTAGTTGCTAATTCTTCCATCGGCGGAGATAACTGTACATTTTTGGCTACATAAGGTTGAAAACCAGTTGACTGATGTACATTAGCATACCAGTGTTTTGCCCAAACGCCATCTTCTTTACGTGCCCCTGCCGACCAAGACAACATCCGTTCTGTAAAATTAATTCCCAAACGGTCACATAATTTTGTTAATACTACTCGTGGCTGCTCTAACAGTTTCTGGGCGTCCACAATTGCCGTTAAACAATCATTTTGCTGCAAAAATTGGTACAGTTCATACTGCTGTTGTACCCCAATATCCGCAATGGTTGGTTGGTCGATTACCTTGGTGTAAGACGCAATAATCCGTCGGGGATCACGAATAAGTAACACATTTGCCATACTCAACATGAAATCTTGCCGTAAATCAGGTAGAATGTGATGAGTCATTTGTTTAAAAACGGCAACGGATGTAGAGTAGGGGGCATTTAAAACATGTTGAATCACTTGTTCGCTATTTGGCGATTGAGAACGCAGAATTTCAGCAGTTCCTGGATGCTCTGCTAGTGTATCGGTATGCATTAGATAGTAGGCGTAGAGCGGTTCGTCCACCACTGTTGTGTCTGCTCGTTGAGCGAAACTGTACATAAGTGCGGTAGAGATATTTCGGGGGCTTGACCAGAGATTGATGCGTGTCACGTGTGGGTAAGTTGGTGAAATAAAATTAGGGCACGAAGATAGAAAATATTCGCTTGGAGGTAGTTTGAATTAATTATTTTGGCGTGGAAATACTGACTTATTAATACAAAAAATCAGCGAACTTTCTCGTGAAAATCCGCTGATGCTATACTCAGTTTCCAAATAAAATCACAATCGTTATTTTATCACAATCATCTGCTTCGTCGCCACCACTTTCCCGTCCGCCACCAAAGAATATTGATAAACACCCGCTGGTAATTGACTTGCTTTCAAAGTAATTTGCCCTGCACCCCGTTGCACAATATTTGTCGTTTGTAACACTTCGCCTTTCTGATTAATCCATTGAATATCAGCTTGTTGGGTAGATACAGGGAGGTTGAAAAATATGGTCGTATTTTCAGAAAATGGATTAGGCTGATTTTGCGAAAGCGTCGCAACGGGCGCGAGTTCTACGGTTTGATTCGGTAATGTACTATTGGGCGCTGATAAGGATTCATTGTCGAATAATAATTGCTCGATACGTTCCAAACGGGCTTGTAGCGCAGTATTTTCTGCTTCCAAATTTTCGATAATTTGCTGTTGCTCCTGTGTTGCTTTTACTAACGGCACAACAAATTCGGCGTAAGCCAAACCGTACATATCGTTATCATTTTCGGGCTGATGAACGGCACTAAATTGGAAATTACTTTCCTTTGCTGCCGTTTCTACTTCTTGCGCCAAAAAGCCCGTGTAAAATCGTTTTTCTTTATTCCGAATACTCGCTTCTTCTGTTGGATCTATATCTCTATCTGCACTCAATAAACCTTTGCGTTGGTGCTGATTCATCCCTTTCACATCATAGCGATAGGTAACGGGACGGAGCTTATTTATAAAATCTAAACCCGCGACGTTTTCTTTGACGTTCGTTTTAAAACGTTCATCGGAGCAAGTCGTGTAGCTCACTGCACCACAAACGGCTACCACAGAATTATTACCTAAGCGTACGGCATTATTAGTCGTACCAATTGTACCGTTACCAATAACGGTTTGGTTAGAAGGTGCTGTGCCCGAAAAATCGGTATCCTCTCCAATAGCCGTATTGTTATTGCCCGTTAAATTATTAGTACCCGCATTTTCTCCCATAAAAGCATTGCCACTTCCCTGCGTCGTATTCTGCCCCGCATCTTCTCCAACGAACGTATTGATACCACCTGTGCTAAGTTTTGCCCCCGCATCTTTCCCGATCAAGGTATTACGATCACTAGTCATCAACATTCCAGCATCTACTCCAACACAAGTGTTATTGTCGCTAGTTGCGCTAGAAAGCCCTGCATTTTTTCCAATAAAGGTGTTAAATCTACCGTCTAAATTATTCGCTCCTGCCGTCGAACCAATGAAAGTATTCCAACGTCCGATAGTTGTTTTTACTCCAGTAGAATCGCCGATGAAAGTATTATCTTCCGCTGTAGTGTTGTCTTTACCCGCTCGATAGCCAATAAAAGTACCGCCGCGCGCAGTAGAATTATCTTCGCCACTATTCGCTCCAATAAAAGTGTTTTCTACGCCTTCGCTATTCGCAGCGCCACTATTTTGTCCAATAAATACATTGACGCGTCCAATCGTATTATTACGTCCGGCATCTGATCCAATAATCACATTACTCGCGCCCGTACTATTTTTTTGACCAGCTGTTTCACCAATAAAGATATTACTCGCGCCCTCGTTTACTTCTCCTGCTTTGTGACCAATAAATACATCCGCGCGTTGTGAATCTTCACCTGCTTGTTTACCAATCATTACCCCCGTATTTGTCACGACGCGTGTTGCATTCGCACCCGCTCGATAACCGATCACTACTTCATCGGTCGGACTGCCCATATCTAGTCCAGCTTCGTAACCAATAATCACATTACGGCTGCCATTATTTTCACGTCCGCTGGTGTGACCTAGATATACATTGTTCGAGCCGCCTGTATTCGTATAACCTGCTTCAAAACCCATAAAAGTATTCCCAGAAGTGGTTGCAGAACGTCCCGCTTCTTTACCAATGAAGGTGTTTTCTCCCCCCGTCGAATTGGATGTGCCGCTGGCGCGACCGATAAAAACGTTATCTCGACCGTTCGTATTTTGTGTACCTGCGGCTTGTCCAACAAAGACATTTTGGTTACTTCCCGTCGTCGCATTATCGCCCGCAAATTTGCCGATATAAACGGAGTTAGATGGCAGGTCAACAGAGATTTTGCCCTTAATTTGTGCGTCTCCATGTACGTCTAAATGCAGTTGAGCAAAACTGTATTGACTGATGAATAAAAAGGTTAAAAATAAAAGGCTACGTTGCATGATAGTTTAGTTTTTGTTAATTAAAATTCTGATTATCAGGGGGTTGTATTTGATAAGTCAAAATTGTAAAAACTAAACGGAGTGGGTTGTTCACTATGTCGCAAAGGTTGTTTGCTATGTCTTTTCTGTTAAAATGCTCGATGGCGCATAACCAAAATGCTGCCGAAACACCCGGGTAAAATAACTCAGGTTCACAAAGCCCGTCATCACCGAAATTTCACTCACATTTCCCGCTTGCTGTTCTAATAGTTGATGAGCGCGTTGTAAACGAATCGTGCGCAGAAATACGCTGGGCGATTGTCCCGTTAGGGCTTTTGTTTTACGATGCAATTGTGAGGGACTTAAATGCGCGGCAGCGGCTAACGCTTCGATGGTCAATTGCGCGTTGTCCATTTTAATCTCGATAAATTGGACGAGTTGTGCGAGGAACTTTTCGTCGGCGGAAGTGACCGCAATTTCGC
>JBGCES010000352.1:0-8163 GCA_045106545.1 Saprospiraceae bacterium | reverse complement strand
ATTTTCAGAGGAAGTTATTTTGAAAAAAAGTGTTATCTGGCTACTTGCGTAAGATAACACCTTTTTTAATAAGACAATAATCGTTTTAGTTAGAACTATTTTAACAATTTACTACCGATAACGGCTTCTTGAGGTTTGTGGTATTTTTCAATTAAGAACATGGTAAAACGTGCACTGTCGGAAAGACAGTGGACGTTATGGACAAATATTACCGCAGCAAAGTCGCAAACCCCTTAATTGTTTGCTGATCCCCACGCGGATCGCGATACCTGACGGTACAGACATAAACACCATTCGGCAAAAGTTCCCCGACGTTATTTTTTCTACCATTCCACGCTTCTTGCGGATCGTTGGTTTGGAAGAGTAACTCGCCGTAGCGATTCCAGATAGAAAAGGTGAAATCTTCGGCTAAATCCATGATGCCTGTTCCACGAAATACGTCATTTCTACCATCATTATTGGGCGTAAAGGCATTGGGTAAAAAATAACGTACTTCTGGTACGACGTCAATTAGTCGTACAAACGTATCCAGACAGCCATTGAGATGTGTTACGATTTGGCGAATTTCTAATTGACCGGTATCGCGGAAAGCGTAAGTGGGATTCCGCAACGTACTCGTACCTAAACTATCAAAACGCCACAACCAACTTACCGCATCAATCGATTCATCTGTAAAACGTACATTGGGTTCGATACTACTCACTTGTTCTGGACTCAACGTAAAACCTGCTGTTGGTGAAGATTCTACTTCAATTAGACTCGTAAAAGTCGTATCCGTCTGGCAGCCGATCGGCGAGGTCACATCTAAGCTGACGGTATAAACGCCCGCTTCGGCATAAACGTGCGTTGGACTCACGGTGCTACCCATATTTCCATCTCCGAAATCCCACACGATGTCATACGTTTCATCAATTGGAACGGACAGATTGTTAAAGAAAATAGTAGCGGGCGCACAACCCAGGAAGTCGCTCGGTGCAAGAATAATCTCGGGTGGAACGGGGAAGTAGTTGATAATATCTTGTTTGGTATCCCGACAGTTATTAATGTCAATTACCGTCAGCGTAGCGGGTAAATTGCCCGGTATTTGATAAATATGTTCTGGTTCGAGTAGGCTGGAAGAATTACCATCGCCAAATGACCAAGTATTTTCTACGATATCTCCTCCTTCCGAAAAAGAGGTATTGGTAAAGACGACTGGACCTGCTACACAGGTATCATAATCGTAGTTAAAATCGGCTACGATACGCGGAAAGACATTGATCGTAACATCAGCTTCGGCGGCACATTGTGTCCCTTCGTTGATGAATAACTGACCTTTGAACTGCCCTTCATCGCCAGGAAATTCAACCGTTGGCTCCCATTCATCGAAACGCACGGCTTCGTTATTGATATTAAATTCCCAATAGAAATTATCGATTTGATTTTGTTGTTGTCCGTTTGGATTAAACTGCCGACTTTGATTATCAAAGGTGACGGAATTAGTACCACATAAATTAATAACGTATTCCGTGTTTCCTTCGGGCGTAGTCGATTCAATGATTTCATCCGCATCGAGTGATGCTTCAGAATCAATCTCACAAGGTTCAACATTGAACTGAAAATCGCGACTAATCGTACTTAATAAAACTCCTCCGCGGTATTCCTCAATACAAACCCCGACCACAAATTGTCCGCGAATATTGGGTTTACCCGTAATCATTCCTGTATTTGGATCAATCGTAATGACGGGATCTCCCCCGAGTGGCGCAGTCGGATTGTAAGTCGGCTGCACAAAGCGTACGTTATTGTAAGGTGGAGGACAAGGAGGACTAGGGTTTACACCATCACAAAGCATTGGGTTACCCGGATTTTCGTTCGTACCTAAAGGACCACCTCCAAGTTGTGGACTACAAAATGAATAGACTAACTGATCGCCATCAGTATCTGATGCGGAGTGATCAAATTCAAAATCAGTATCTACACAAATGATCGTTGGTGGAAAATCGTTGAAAGTAGGGCTGGAATTAAGTGAATCCTGCGCTACGGGTGTGACCTCTACGGTATAAGTTGCTCCCGCATCTTCGGGATTGATAATATTATTGATGGTCACGTTTCGGCAGCAACGTTGATAAACGATATGGTAGCTTTCACCACCATCAGGGGGTAAGACGGCGCGGAATAAGTAAACCCCTTCTTGTACTCCGATATCATCGGGTGGTTGTAGGCAGTCGTAATCAGGAGGAGCTACCGTACGTTGACTAGTTAGCGGCACTTCAAATTCTAGGAAAGTCTCTCCTTGGAATAGGCTAGAACAGTTAATATCTCCACCACACTTGTAAATAGCCACCTCCGCAGGGTCATCTAAAAAAGCGCAATTTTGACATTCACTATCACGGTAAATCCGCATTGTAAACTCGTATTCGTATGTTTCTGCATTGATCAATTCGTAGGTGATTTCTCCTCCAACGATATGTCGTGCTTCTGCTATTGATAGCGAGTTAACGATGCCAATTAAAGAAAATAAGATGTATTTGGTTATTCTGCCCATAGTCAAAAAGAATGTAATGGTCGGATTGTCAAAATAGGTTTAGTTCCTGAATCAATACCAAGAGCCTGTGTTTCAATTCTAGGACCAAAATCTAAACAAGCTCTAAATCCGATAAACAGTTGTGGTCAGTGAAGCAAAGTTAATGTTCCCTTTTCTTCCACTTGCTGCCCACGAGGCGATTGGTATCGAATATGATAAACGTACACTCCGCCATTTAATATTTTTCCTGTGTTTTGGTATTGTCCGTTCCACGATTGGAGTGGATCGGTAGATGCAAAGATGATTTCGCCGTAGCGATTAAAAATTTGCATTGAAAAATCACGCATGCCTCTTAAAAAACCCGTCCCTTGGAAAACGTCATTTTGTCCGTCATTATTGGGTGTAAATGCATTTGGTAACCAATAAGTTATTTGTGGGGTCACATCTATGACTTGCAAAGCGCTATCAATACATCCACTTTGGTGGACAACTTGCAATAAAATCTCGAATCGTCCTGTATCGGGGAAGACAAATGCTGGATTTTGCTGCGTAGAGCTATTAAAGTCGTCGAAATTCCATAACCACTCAGCGGCTCCACTTGACTGGTCGGTAAACACGACTTCTGGATTAAAGTTGGAGGGATCGTTGGGAGAAAATACAAAATCAGCGACGGGAGATGGCTCGACGGTAATGATATTCTCGAATGAACTTGCGGTAGAACAACCGAGGGGAGAAGTGACTGCCAAATTTATAGAAAAAATACCAGTATCTTGATACGTATGAGTCGGACTTATTACTGTACTTGTTCCTCCATCACCAAAAGTCCAGTTAATATCATAACTTTCGTTGATGGGAGTAGAAAGGTTATTAAAAAAAATGTCGGCGGGTACACAACCGATAAAAGTACTTGGTTCGACAATCAATAATTCAGGTACTGGAAAATAGTCGATTACCTTAGTTTGTCGATCTAGACAACCATTCGCATCTACCACCCTGACTTCTACGGGAAAATTACCTGGACGATCGTATAAGTGTGTCGGGTTCTGTACCTCACTTGTATCATTGCCATCGCCATATACCCAAAAAGTACCCCGTGGTGGCTGAGCAATAATAGTACTCTCATTAGTAAAAGTTACGACATCCGCAACACAAGTATCGTATTCAAAAGAAAAATCTGCAATGACTTCGGGGAATAAATTAATCTCCACATAGGCGGTGTCTTTACATTCAAAATTGGGATTCAATACGAGCCGTCCAGTGTAATAGCCCGTGTCAGGTAAGCTAAGATTAACATCCCAATCATTATATTGTAAAGTATCATTACCAATGAAAAAATTCCATTCGTGGGCAGTGATAAATTCTTCTTGTGTACTAAGATTTTCGATAAAAATGGAAGGATCGCCACAAGAGTTAATGATAAAAGTATCTCGCAGGAGATTGGTACTATCTGCCTTGATACCTGCATTCACTAGGATTTCACACATCGAAACATTAAATTGAAAATCGCGTCTAATGACGCTAAGTAACTCTCCATTACGATATTCTGAAACACAGATGCCCACTACAAATTGCCCTTGTTCTGTGGGAACGCCCGTTAATAAACCAGTAGTTTCATCAATTTGCAGATTGGCTTCCCCACCCAATGGGTTCAAGAAAGAAAATTGCGGCAATACAAAGCCTACTCCTGAGTAAGGTGGTGGCGATTCTGGATCGGGCGCGATACCATTTTGACTAAAAACATTAGTTGAGTTGGTACCACCGCCACGTAGTGGTGTACATAATTCATAAACCAATTGATCACCATCTAAATCAGAGGCAGCATGATCAAAATTTAAGGCTTCTCCAACACAAACCACTGGCGGTGGGAAATTATTAAAAACAGGACTATCATTACATACCTGCTGTGCAGCAGGTGTGATTTCAACGGAATAAGTAACGCCCGTATCGCCTGGATTATTAATATTAGTAATTGTGCCATTGCGGCAACAGCGTTGATAGCTCACGGTATAGCTGCCATCAATAATCGGTAATTCCACGACTGGGAAAAAATACTCTCCTTCTTCTACACAAACATTAGGTGGTACAATTACGCAAGGGTTACTTTCTCCTGCATCAACGGGTTTAATAGAAGGCGGTTCGAGGACAAGATTTCTAAAAGGAGTATCTAATCCTTCCTGATGAATGGTAACCGTAGCAGAAAATGTACCATTGTAAGCACAGTCAAATCCTGCGCCATTGCCTGCACAATCTCGATATACACGCATGATGAGTTGATACTTCCGAGTATTAGGTAAGTCGCCGTCGCCTAAACATTCATAGGTAATGACACCGCCGATTAGATGGGCGGCAGACAGTGGTGCAGAGAGCAATAGGCATATTAAAATGGTAAATATTTGGGTGGTAGAGATTTTTGTTACCAAAATTTTAAAGTTTTCTTAACGTTTGTACAATAGGATACCGTCTTTTTCGGTTTAATGAAGCGAAACAACAATGAATAGGCTGATTAATAAGATGACGATAAGGTAAAAATTTTATTTATAAAAAATTGATTATCTAGTGTTTAGTCTAATGATTGGTCTGTTAAAAGCTATTGAAAGCATTATTTAAGCTATGAAAACTGTAAGTAATTATGAAATTGTTAAAAAGTAGTGACGACTAAGACCGTTGTGAGTTACTTAGTAAGTAAATATGATTAAGCCACGCCGAAATAATTAATTCAACGATTTAGAAATGAGGATTTTTTGTACTGTTTGAAAAATATAGAAAAAATCGTCCCCGAAATTCTTCGGGGCAGGCTAATTCTAAATCTTAAGTGTTGAATTAATTATTTCGGCAATACTAAGCTAAGTATTTTCCAATAATTTGGTCTCTAAAAACTGATTACTTTTTAAATTTTAAATTGCCAGTTCAAGTTAGTAAAAAGAATGCGAATATCTTAAATATTGATTGTTTAAATGTTCTTTTGTAAGGAGTCAGACGACAGTGCTGAATAGTCAAAACCTACTTGACTATTCAATGCTCAAATTGGACTCCTTTATTTATTGCCACAACTATTTTTATTACCCATGTACTCAACAACTCTCACTAAATCCGCTACGTTTATGGCACACCATTACGATGTCGATCGTGCAGTCACTGTACTTGCACGGGGCGGTCTGATTCTGTATCCGACCGACACCATTTGGGGTATCGGCTGTGATGCGACTGATGCCGCAGCTGTAGCTTCGATTTACAAACTCAAACGCCGCGATACAGGCAAAAGCTTAATCGTCTTAGTTGACTCGATTGAAATGTTACGCCAGTATGTCGCGCATTTACATCCTCGTCTGGAAACGCTTCAGGCTTTTCACAATCGACCATTGACGATATTGTACGATCAGGCGGCTAATCTCGCGCCTAATATTACTGCCGCCGATGGGAGTATTGCCATTCGTATTCCGCATGATCGCTACTGTAGAGATCTGATTTCGGCACTTGGTAAACCATTAGTTGCTGCGGCCGCTAACGTTACGAATACGCCTTGCCCCAAACACTTTGGGGAGGTGAGTTCCGAAATTATTCAGGGCGTAGATTACGTAGAAAAGTATCGCCAACGTGAAAAAACGCGCCGCGAACCTTCGGTCATCGTTCGTTTAAATAAACGAGAAGAACTAGAATTTTTGCGAGAATAAAATCACTGTTGATAAATTGAGATGGACGTGACCGTCAACTGTAGAGCTGTTAAGTGCTAATTTTAATGTAAAATTTAAAATGTAAAACCGAAAAATGTAAAAGTCACACGTCGCATTCTGAACCATTTTTGCACGTATTCAGTTTACTTTTAAATTTTATATTTAGCCTTTTACATTGAAGAACTTAACAGCTCTGCCGTCAACCGTCAAAATATGCTGACCAATACCAACTTTATCGCTTATCTTGATTTAGATAATAAAACCCTTGCTTTTCCCGCAGAAAAGATGACGTTTTATGATGAATGCTATGCTGATTTTCAACTACAGAAAGTTGGTAAGGGATGGCGGTGTCAAGTGATGTTGCATGCGAAACAGCCGTTGGATATTCGTAATTTTCGGTTAGAATTGGACTATCAATTTAAAATTGGCGACCGCATTTTTTGCAATGGTTATCAATCGTGGTCAGAAAGTACGGAGCGGCAATTTGGTGAACCGCTATCACGTATCCGTTGGGGAAAGCAGCGACAACTAACCTACTTTGGCGACGATCATATCGAGCAAGTTCAGCGTGGCAAATCCCATTTACACGCTTGGACATATAGCTATGTGCGCCGCGCAAAACAACCGCTGTTTTTTATTGGTTCGGCAAGCGAAGCAACAGGTTTTACGTTGATTCAATTTGACCAAAATAATCAGAAAATCTCCATCGAAAAAGATTGTGCAGGACTGCAATTGAGTCATTCTTTTCCTATTTTGGATGTATGGTTTGGAAGTGATACAGAACAAAAATGCTTTGCGCAATGGTTTGATTTACAAGATGTTAAACTACTTACGACGCAAGCTGCAACGGGGTGGACAAGTTGGTATCATCATTATGTCAATATCAGTGAAGAGGTTATTTTAAAAAATCTAACTGCTTTTCAAGAACGGGAGATAGGGATCGATATTTTTCAAATTGATGACGGTTGGCAACGTGCAGTAGGAGATTGGCTGGATGTGCGCGAGGTATTTCCGAATGGAATGGGAAAAGTAGCAGCGGATATTCAGCAAGCGGGTTACCGGGCAGGACTATGGCTTGCGCCTTTTATTTGCGTGGAGCAATCGGCTATTTTTCAAAAAAATCAACATTGGTTATTAAAAGATGCCGCGGGAAAACCGATTTCACTGGGTTACATTCCGCTGTGGAAAAGCAAGTTTTACGCGCTTGATTTTTATCAAAAAGAAGTACAAGATTATCTCCGTCAAGTGTTCCAACGCGTCTTCCAACATTGGCAATATGACTTAGTCAAATTAGATTTTCTCTATGCCGTCTGCATTGCTCCGCCACCGCACAAAACGCGTGGGCAAGTGATGCACGATGCCATGGAATTTCTGCGACAATGTTGTGGCGATAAGCTAATTTTAGGTTGTGGTGTCCCATTGGGATCGGCTTTTGGGAAAGTCGATTATTGTCGCATTGGCGGCGATGTGCATTTGCAGTGGGAAGATCAATTACTGCGCTTTTTTCATCATCGCGAACGTGTTTCGACGATTGCGACTTTGCGTAATACGCTGCATCGTTGGCAGTTGAGTGGTAAGGCGTTTTACAACGATCCAGATGTATTTATTTTGCGTCAAGCAAATCAAAAACTCACACCAACACAGCAATACACCTTGCTGATTATCAATGTCTTGTGTGGAGATGTATTATTCACTTCCGATGATGTAGCCGATTATTCTGCCGAGCAATGGAGCGAATACCAAAGCATTTTTAAATGGAAAAATAGCGAAATTCAAGAAGTACGAACGTTACAAAAAGATGTGTTCGCTATTGATTTTTTACATGATAAAAAAGGGTGGACGGCGTATTGTAATTTGACGAATAAATCCGTTTCAGTTAAACCCTCGTTTCTTCTCGAACCTTATGAGTCAATTATTTTGAAATAGGACTGTACAAAACTTGAAATGGGAACGCGGATAGAACGGATCAAACACGATTTTCGCGGA
>JBGCES010000351.1:0-6907 GCA_045106545.1 Saprospiraceae bacterium | reverse complement strand
CGACGCTCTTCCGATCTTACTGTTCAAGATACGGAAAGTCAAAGTGATTTGGGCATTATGTATCCTGATATTGAGATAGTAGAACAAAATTGGCGGGTCGAAGAACCGACTATGACCTATCGAAAAGTAAACGAGATCGTTTCCGATCCTCCTTCCATAACTATTGATATGCCTCCACCGCTGACTTATCAAATTGCACAATTAAAAATATTGGATACAGAAAGTAGAAAACTCGTCACGGTCATCGAAGTGCTATCTCCCGTCAATAAACGCAAGCCTGGTTTAACTCCCTATCTCGAAAAACGGGATAAACTTATCGCCGCTGGTGTAAATGTTTTGGAAATAGACTTACTGCGTCGTGGTACGCGTACCGTTGAATTTCCTACCAAAGAACCGACGGATTATCTCGTTGCGCTTACGCGAATTCTGCCGCGCCAGCGAGAAATATGGACGATTGATTTAAAATCACCCTTACCCAATATTCCAGTACCTTTATTGCCTGACGATCCTGATGCAGTCATTAGTTTGCAACCACTATTGGATGATATTTATGAAACGCTGGATTATGGATTTGATTTGGATTATAGTGTTGCTCCGCCGTTGCCTGAGTTGGTGGAAGAGCAATTAAAGTGGATACGAGAGTTAACAAGAATAAAATCAGAAACCAAATAGTTTGACATGAAAGAAGGTTTAAGTGCTTTTCAGTTAAAAACTCCCAAAGAAGTTATAGAAACACATGAAATCATAAAGCAACATGGGTTAGCATTGCCGCCTAAGTATAGCGTATTTTGTACGCAGTTTAAGTTAGGTATAGATTTTATGAAAGGTTCAGCTCTTTACATGAGTGAAAAAATCTGTATCAATGATTCACTAAGATCTTTTTTTAGCGGCGGGTTAAATCATCCAAAATTAAAGGATTTATTCATTGGGTTTTATGGACTAGAAGATGCTTTAGAGCATCATTTCTCACAAGTAAATAATCAACACAGCATGCTTACCATACATGAATTATTTCCTATTGGATCTTGTGATGGTCAAGCAGATATTTGCGTCGGAATCAGTAAGAAAAATATCGATAAAATTTACTTTGTTGAACATGAATTTCAAGAAATTGAAGAAATTTATGTCGACGTTTTCTCCTTAGTAAATGATTTCACAATGGGATTTCACAAATGGTTCAAAGAGTCCAATATTTCACCAAATCAGCTATACAAAAACTGGGATGAAGATTTTTGGCGCATACGCCAAGCAGATGATTAGTTCAAAATACTTTGCAACAATTTTATTCCCTTTCTATAGCTAATTAATCTACTTTTTTATCCCTCAACGCATTCACCACCAACTCCACAAACTCCTCCTTCCGCTTGCGCCGATACTGCATCACCCAACGCGGATGCGGCAACGGAACAACTTCTTCAAAAAAGCCCATGCGATCATTTAGTTTTTTGAAATATTTAAAATTCTGCCCTTTTCCCATAATTAAAGCACGCTGCGAATTACATCCAAAACGTAAATGTTCTTGAATGTTATGAATAATCTGCGGCTCGACGGCGGTGGTAAGTGCTTTACTGTCGTAGTAATTGTAGTTTTTACCGTCTTTCACAAAGCCAAGTGGACAAATAGAAGTGAGGTAAAAATTTTGATAAAACGCCTCTATGCCGCCATAAGCAAAGATGAAATCGTACACAAAATCAGCGGAGAGTTCAAAGCGTTTTTTAAAGTCATTTTCAATGCCACAAAACTCTTCCAACTTCTTCGGATCGGTAAACGGCGTTCCTGTAATTCCTGCGCCAAATCGCCCTGGATTAATCCCCATAATCAACGTTCGCTTCCGCTGATCGTCATAATATTTTTTAAAAAAGACGGTCATTACCGCTATCGTTTCAGGATTATCGAATGGAAAGAGTAGTTCTACTCCAGCTGGTAATTTCCAATCGATAGGATCGAGTTCGCGGTGAAATTCGAGGATTTTATCAGCAAAAGTTTGCATAATTGGAGAACAGACATTCCTGTCTGTTAAGTTTAGCTTTAAAAAATATTCCTCAATATACAAAGGGATCGAATTCTTCTGAAGAATCCGATCCCTTAATTATTTTTACTCTATATTTTTCTGTATGCTTTGTGAAATCCGCGTTTAATCTTTCATCCTAAAACTTCGGACACAAAATCGCTTCGTTTTCATAATTCCCTAAATAAGCAACCGAAATTTCGAACGCCCCTTGTCCTTGTCGAGAAGCATTTAAGTCATTCAGTGTAGCATCATAACTCAATCCCAGCAAAACATTATTCATTTCAAAACCTACCATTAAAATCACTGCATCCAATTCAAACGAACTATTATCGGTCGTTACGGGTCGTACCCAACTGCCGAGATGAAGCGCAGCAGGACTGTCTTCGCCTAGTTGAAAACGAAAATTCGTTCCCGCATTGATTTCTAAATGTGGCCCCTGTAATGCTGCAATCGCACGCGGCGAAATCGTTATTCCATCCGCAATTGGCAACTGTGCAGTAAATTGCGCAGAATATTGTCGAAATAACTTATTGTCACCACTATCTTCTGGATTTTCATCATCAAAATAAAAACTCACTTGCGGTTCTAATACATGATGAAGTGCTACTCCTGCAAAGAACGCTACGCCGCGTCGAGGTGCGTAAGAATAATTTAAGCCAACGGACATATCGCCAAAAGCAAAGTTATTTTGTGGCAAATCTTCTCCAGTCGCGTCCGTATAACCCGTCGTACCATCAAATTGATCGTTAAAGGTCAAATTGCTATACCCAATACTTCGTTGCGTGATTCCAAATTGAAAACCAACCGAAAGGTATTGATTACTTTCGGTGTTTAGTGCTTTATGAAACGCACCAGAAAGTGCAATTTGGGTCGTCCTGAATTCCACACTCGGCACTACATCCGTAAAAAACAACAATCCGACTCCTGCCGCATCATCATAAGGAGAACGCACTGCCCCCGCTACTGGAAAACGCAAATCCAGTCCTGCCGCAAAAGTTTGATAAGGATTATCCAACACCTTCCGCCACTGATCCCGATAAATCGTCGAAAAGCGATAACGCCCATCAAACGTCCCCGTCAATGCAGGATTCAACGTCAATGGGGCAGCGTAAAATTGCGTAAAGTGCTTATCTTGCGCCATGACAGCGAGTGTTAAGCAACTAAAGAAGGCAGTATAAATCAGTTTTTTCATAGAGGAAATGTAGTTCAAAAAGTCGTTTAAAGGTGGTTCAAAAGTCGTTCAAAAGTTGATCCCACCACATTTGAACAACTTTTACACTACTTTTAAACTATGCTTTCACTATTTTTTAGCGCGCAAAGGTATAAAACCACGAGTGGTTCGGCAAAACTTCTCCAAACAAACGTAGAGTTATCCTTTCTTATTATTATTTTAACGAATTACCATTCACGATGACCACTACCGAACGACTAAATACGACCCACTTCCTCCGCCTCATCCGTTTTCCTAATCTAATTATTGTTGCTTTTACGCAATTCTTAATTCAGTATGCTGTGCTGGTTCCTACTTTTACTACGGCAAATCTTTTACCTGCTTTACCGCCTATTCAGTTCTCTTTATTTGTTTTTTCTACCGTGATTATTGCTGCAACTGGCTATATTATTAATGATATTTTAGATGCAGATATTGATAAGATTAATCAACCTGAGCGGTTAATTATATCGAAGTATTTAAGTAAAAAAAGGGCGTGGCAACTTTATTTTACCCTTACTTTTATTGGGTTTATCATCTCTCTCTATTTGGCTTTTTTTGTAAAAAATCTACCGCTGGTTTTTATTTATCCTAGCGCAATTTCACTACTGGCAGCTTATTCATTTTATCTAAAAAAAATGCCTTTCTGGGGCAATTTAGTCGTCAGTATCTTTTGTGCATTTGTGCCTGGAGTAGTACTTTTTGCCGAAAGGTTAACTTATCTTCAATTACAATCCACTAATTATCAATTATTTACCAAATCGACTTTAATTATTGGAGGTTACGTTACTTTCGCTTTTATATCTACCCTGTTTCGTGAAATTGTGAAAGATATGGAAGATGTGGAAGGCGATTTACGATACGACTGTCGAACGTTACCAATAGCAATTGGCATACCCAAGACAAAATGGATCGTCATTGCAATTGGAGTACTATTTTTACTTATTCTAGTTCAACTAGCCACTATATTGAAATTCCAAAAATGGTGGTTAGCACTTAGCTTTAGTACTGTATTTTTGATAATCCCCTTACTACTTTTATTGTATTATTTATATCAATCCGTAAAACCAGCTGAATTTCATCGCGTCAGTACGGGCGCAAAATTGCTGATGCTAAATGGCTTACTTTTATTAATTATTTTAGCGGTTTTGTATTAATAAAATTTGTCTATCCCATTTTTCCCAAATTTAATTACATTTGTAATTCACTTGCCTACGACCAAACCACGGAAGAAGAAGGAGCTACAAAGGTTAGCAGATTAGTTCATCTAGTCTTTTATCATTTGTATGAATACTAACATGAGCGCCTATTACTTCTTAAACCAATTTATCATTACTCTAACTTATTGATCAACTCTACATGAAGGAATATAGAAGCGGCTAATCGATTAAATTTATTCTAAAACTAATCAAGCGCATTGGTACTTTCGAAACAATCAATTGATTTCGTCATTCCTTTCCTTCATCACTAAAAAAATCAAATCAGCCATGCAAAATATTGTCGTTGGGCTAGACATTGGCGGTACAAATAGTAAAGTCGGCTTAGTAAACACTCAGGGAGAGGTACTTGCTTATGATTCATTTCACTCTTTCGGACAGAATAGTTTTGAGCACTTTGTCACCGCCTTAAAAGGTAGTCTGCAACGTTTGCAAGCAAAAACAGGTATCGATGAAGTCGCTGCGATTGGAGTTGGTGCGCCCAATACCAATGCCAATACTGGACGCATGGAATACGCCCATAATTTTAAATGGGGTAATTTTGTACCAGTAGTAGAACGCCTAAATCTTGAATTTTCGGCTCCCGTTTTTGCAACTAATGATGCAAATGCAGCGGCGATCGGCGAACAATTTTACGGTGCAGCTAAAGGAATGCACGATTTTATTGTAGTTACTTTAGGAACAGGCTTTGGGAGTGGTATTGTCATTGATAACAATCTACTAAATGGTTCAAATGGATTAGCGGGCGAGATGGGACACATCAATGTCAAATCGGACGGTCGGCATTGTCATTGTGGTAAAATTGGTTGTCTAGAAACCTACGTTTCGGCAACCGGAATCAAACGAACGGTTTCCAAATTATTAGCAGATCGTAGTGCAGCAAGTAGCTTACGTGCGGTAAGTTACGATCAGCTCAATGGAAAAATGGTGACAGAAGCCGCTTTAGCTGGTGACCCTATTGCAGAAGAAGCCTATCGCTATACTGCCGAAATTTTAGGTCAAAAACTCGCTGATGCAGCGGCGCTATTCGACCCTGAAGCGATTATCTTGGCTGGAGGTTTGACCAAAGCGGGAGATCTATTATTAACACCAACTCGCGCAAGTTTTGATCGCCATATCTTTCCTCCACTTACAGGAAAAGTAAAGATTCTAATTTCTAAAATGGAAGATGCCAATGCAGCAGTTCAAGGCGCAGCTGCACTAGCGTGGAGTGGGCTAAAAAAATCAGTAGGTTTGCCAATTATTTAGTGTAAGAATCGCTCACTATGAAGGATTTGCCACAATTTGACAATTAAACAATTTTGTCAATCTACTTACTTTTAAACCATTATTTCTTTGAGTCTAAACTGTCATGACTGTGGGATAACGTTGCCAGCAGGCGCAAAATTTTGCTTTAATTGCGGAGCAAAACAGGTTCTTGCTGTTCCCCCAAATTACACGACTGCTTCCCAGCTTAAATACGAACTCAACCTCAACGGAGACGTTGAACAACAGATTTCTGAACTATTCCTCGATGCCCTACGCACTCGCCTTGCCGAAGAACATCAGGCAGATCGTTATCAAGAATATATGGAAGAATTGTATCGGTCTGGTTTTCGGGATACGGTGCAAATGCGAGGACGACAACTCGCAGAAGAAGCAGTTCGCTTAGAAAAAAACGACCTCAATGGTGCTTTAAAAGTAAGTCAAATGCTCGATACGGCTTACAATGACTTGCTCGATTATTTCATTATTCACTATTGACAACAGCTCAATAAAGTTGAATTACCCGAGGCTATTTTAAAGTATCAGTACGTTGATTTAGCAAATGTCAATTTATTTCAAATGGTCTTCGATTATCTTGATTTTCAAAGCGAAAAAGAAACGGTTTATACCGACTTTTTGTCGATGCCACTAGATAAATTGCGTAACGCAGGCAAATCATTTTTACATCCGCAAAAAGACGAAAAGATATTATTTATTTGCGATCAAACGCTTTTTGGCTCCGTCAAGGAAGGTTTTGCTATGACAGAGGCAGCGATTTACTGGAAAGCACAGTTTCAAAAAGCACAAGCCGTTCGCTATCGCGACTTGCAAACCATCGAACGACAAAAAGATTGGATTAACATCAACGAACAGTTTTTTAATATCAATCCGTCTTTGAATTTAAAAATGCTGAAATTATTGAAAAAATTGCAAGCGTTGCATCAATCAAATTAATATTTTCCTCGCAGCCTACGGCTGCTCAGAGTAGGGGATGTTAAGGGAGGGACTTTTATCTTTTTCTGATGGAAAAAGATAAAAGTCCCTCCCTTAAAAATCCCTTACCAAGGCGACGAAATCGCCGAGTAAAAAAAAATAATATGAAAATTCTAATGGTCTGTCTTGGAAATATTTGCCGTTCTCCACTGGCAGAGGGTATTTTAAAACAGAAAATTACGGAGCATGATTTAACGTGGCAGGTAGATTCTGCTGGCACAAGTGGTTGGC
>JBGCES010000350.1:0-8502 GCA_045106545.1 Saprospiraceae bacterium | reverse complement strand
CCAAAATATCCTAACGAAATTGATACGCGTTTAGCAAAAACGGGCAAGAAGATTTTTATCAAAAAATGTCAGGGTTGTCATGGTAATTATGACGCACCCGAATCTTATCCCAATAAAGTCGTCGGCTTAGACTTGATAGGTACTGACCCGCTATATGCGAGTTATGCACAAGAAAGTAATATTACAGAATGGTACAATAAAAGCTGGTTTGCGACTTCCGAACCTAAGTCGTGGTTCGAACCAGAAAAAGGTTACATCGCGCCGCCGCTGGACGGCATTTGGGCGACTGCGCCTTACTTGCACAATGGTTCTGTACCTACGCTTTATGAAGTCTTGGATAGTAAAATTCGTCCCGATTTTTGGGAACGTACGAAGGATTCGGAAGATTATGATTTTAGAATGGTCGGTTGGCAATATGAAGATAAAAAGAAAGGAAAAGGGGAACTGACTTACGATACGACGCTGCCTGGTTATGATAATGGCGGGCATACGTTTGCGGATTCTTTGAGTGAAACAGATCGCTGGGCGTTGGTGGAGTATTTGAAGACGTTGTAGAGAAGAAGTAATTTAAAATGTAAAATGTAAAAGTCAAAATATAAAATGTAAAAGTTGAGTGGCATACACTGTGTTAAATTTCACATTCTGACTTTTACATTTTGCACCTACCCTGTCGGCAACTTAAACCCAATCAACCAGCCAATTCCATCATATCCTTCCGTCCCCCAACTCGCCACCGCATCTACGCGCAAAAAGCGAAATAAACCAAATCCTAGGTTGTCCAAACCAAGTGACACTTCCAAGTAATCGCCGCGATCAGGCGTGTACAAATAATTCGCTCCAACGACAGTGGAGAACCCTAATTTGCTCACGCCTGGTATTTTATCCAATAAGAAACTTTCAAAATTATGTTCGTAGTGTGCTTCTAAGTAATGCCGATTAGTACTATAATCATAATAAGGTAAGCGTTTGAAGGTGCGGTTATACTTGGAAGGATTTCCGATAAAGGTTTCATTGCCATTGAAATGAAAATGGTCAATAAATTCCGCATTTTCATTTTGTAAAAATAACCCGCCACCTACGCGAAATTCAGAATAGCCGACTAAGCCAATCGGTAAGTAATTTTCACGAATCTCAGCAGTAACTTTATCATAAGCGACGCCCATTTCCTCAATCTTAATCGCTTTTTCGTAGCCAACCCATAAGTCAGGAAATGAGCTGCCCTGAATCCAGTGATGCGTTGGATAAGTAGTATATTTTTGTTTCAAACGCAGTCGCGCATCTAAGCGAAAACGCAGATTCGAATTTTCTTGGAAAAATACGCCGTAGAAATCATCGTCCGTCGGATGATTACTTTCGTAACCGTTGACATCATCACGCCAGGTGTATTGACTATTTAGAATTAAAGGACGACGGCGAGCATATTCTACTTCCGCAAAAAGTAACACGCCGTTGGCAACTTCATGGCGATATTCGACCTGACCAAAGGATTTATCGTATAGCTTGATCAAGTTTTGGTTACCTAAAAGTGCATAACCAGTAGCCACAGTTGGATGAATCGGGTTTTTGGCATTGAATTGCTGGGTTTTTGTACCACCACTGAGCGTTAATTTGGCGTAATTGGTTCGATTAAAATTATAGGTTAATCGCCCTGTACCTCGCCAGCGTTCTTCGGCGAAACTATAAGTTAATTCTGGTTCTATCTCCCACCACCGTAAATTTTCATCATCATATTCACGTCGATAAGTCATATTGAATGCGCCATACCAACCTTGCACAGGATTGAATTGCACGGTCGTAAGCGGGGAGTTGATTTGAAAATACTTTTTTGTATGCGATTGCTGATAGGTGTAACCCGTTAATAAATTACCAAATTTGAATTTATTCCGTACTTGATCCACAGAATCAAGATAAGGTTTAGATTTTATCACTAATTTGATGCTATCCTTGCGGACGTAATCAATTTGCTCTTCTTGCGTAAGCGGCATTGGTCGAATACTATCCCAAAATACCTGCGAACGTGCACTGGCGTCCATTTCTACTTTGAATACTTCATTGGTAAAAAAGCCATCAGGAAAATCTGGATTGACTTCATAATCGGTGAAAACCGCTGCGAAAGTACCCCCCGTTTTAAACCCAAATGCGCCCGCTTCGAAAGTGTAAGACTGTGATAGTTTCAACCATACATCGGGTGCCTCTACTGGGACGTGTACTTGCCTAATATGCACCGAATCTATGCCTGGTTGCTTCATAGCCGCAGCATCTACAAATACATCCACCGACTGAATCAGCCACAAGTCTTCTACAATATAAATATTGCCCGAATAAACTGGATCTTCACCGCGTTTGGGAATTACTTTTATTTTATTTATTAATCGCCCCTCCTCGTCATAAAGCGTTCCAATCAATTCGTAGCGATAATAACTCAGCGCGCTCTCTGCAATCGGCGAAATCACTTGCCGTCCCAACGGTGTATAATTATCATAAAAACTCAACTCCATATCACTTGCAGAATTCCACGAAACGCCGCCATTAAAATCGCCACTCACCTTACTACTAATCATCACTTCCTTCTTAGTGTCAGGTTGCTGAAAGTAATAATTGGACTGCGATTCAGATAAATAAACAATACCTTGGCGCGTAGAATCTAAGCTACCTTGAAAATCACCCACGTCTTGCCCCAAAATCTTTTCGGGCGCATCTTTGATTTTTACTTGTCCTTTAATATAAGATTGACAGGCGTATCCTTGCACCAATTTCTGATAATAAGAACGTTTCTTAATCGCTTCTCGGATCACTCGATAGGCGGGATCCTCCGCGTTGCTGCGAACAATAATTTCAGTCAGATTCATTGCTTCTGGCAAAAGCTGAATATCTAATTCACTAGATTTACCCTCTAATGTTATCTCTTTTATAAGTTGCTGATAACCAACATATTGAAAAACTAAATTGTATTTTCCTCTTGACAAATCTAATGAATAGTTTCCTTCGATATTAGAAGTCGTCCCTCTTGAAGTACCTTGTACATAAACGCTAGCAAAAGGTAATATCTCTCCTTGTTCATCAGTGATAGTACCGCTGATTTGTGCATTTAGCACCGTTGTGAAAAAGAGAAAAAATAAAATGAATTGTTGCGACATAAATTAAGTAGGTAAGGTAGATTGAGATGGTCAATATACAATAGTTCAAGTCACTAAAGCAAACTTCCAACCGACAATTAGGGATATAAGTCAGTGGGCTAATGGTTGTAAATGAGTGATAATTTTTGTTTCTTTGAATATTAATAAAGCTACTATTGCTAGACGACTAAGTTACAGTAATACCCTAATACAAAGCAAATAAAAACGATTAATCAACTATTTAAATCTTTTAAACGATGGAAAAGTACGAATTAGAAATCAAATGGGGTGTCATTTTTACTTTGGCAGCTTTAGCATGGATGATAGTAGAAAAAATGGCAGGTTGGCATGATGAAGGTATTGCAAACCACGCCATTTACACTAATATTTTTGCGGTTATCGCCATTGTTTTATATGTGTTTGCCTTGCGTTCAAAACGTCGCCAATTGGGGAATCAAATGACGTGGAAAGAAGGATTTACCGCAGGTGCGATTATCAGTGTAGTAGTCGCTGTACTCTCTCCGCTTGCGCAATTAATCACGCATAAACTTATCTCACCAGAGTATTTTCCAAATGCGATTAAATATGCAGTAGAAAGTGGTAACTCAACCCAAGAAGAGGCAGAAGCTTTTTTTAATCTAAATAGCTATTTGGTACAAGCTTCGGTTGGCGCATTGATTATGGGTTTAATTACGGCTGCAATTGTCGCTTTTTTTGTACGCAATCGAGTTTAGGAAAATTTATAGAATGAGTGCGCGACGTACGTTTACTAAACTTTTGAAGTTTAGTAAACGTAAAGAGCAAACACAAAATAACTTTTTTGTTTATTTTTAAAATAATTATCACCAAAAAGTTGCATTGTGTATTTTTTATCACTATTTTTGTTACATAATTTAAATAAGTAGCAAAATAATGATAAAATGTTAGCACTAATTAAAAACATCTTAACTCCTACTCCCCCAACTAACTATCTCCAATCGCAACCTAAACCGATAAGTGTTCAATCGGCAGCATCTTCGCCACCTCCTGTTCCAACAGGTGAACCTGTGACTGACATACCTTTGCGTAAGCGCGCAAAACTTATTATGGTGACTACCGCCAACAACAATAAATTTTATAAAATGGAAGAAAATGCAGACGGTACGTTCACGGTACAATACGGTCGTGTAGGCTCAAAAGCCACTCAACGCAGCTACCCGATGAGTAAATGGGAATCGACTTACCGCTCTAAAGTAAGAAAAGGTTATCAGGATATTTCTGCACTAGTCAATAGTCAACAATCTGAGTTAGAACTTACAGCGATTCAAGAAACTACCGTTAAAAACCTATTGACGAGTCTGTTTCGTTATGCACGGAAAAGTATTCAACAAAATTATTACGTGAGTTCGAAGGAAGTAAGTATCAAACAAGTGGCAACTGCTCAAGCTATTTTGGATGAATTAAGTGAAATGGTAACTGCTCAATTAGATTTCCGTTCTGCTAATGAATTGCTGTTGCAATTATTCCAGATCATCCCGCGCCGCATGACTAAGGTGAAAGAACATTTAATTTCTGACGAAAAGATAGATGAGCAAATTTTACGAATAAAGAAAATTATATCTGAGGAACAAGAAACACTAGATGTAATGAACGCTCAAGTAGAATTGAATCAAAAAAATGCTACAGAGACGACCACCGAAAAAATTGACATCTTACACCAACTCGGCATTCAAACCACGGAAGTAAAAGACGCTAAAGCCATTAAGATGATCAAGAAAATGATGGGCGAAGACGCAGATTTATTTGTCCGTGCTTTTGCGGTTACAAAACCCAATACGCAGCAACGCTTCGATGACTGGCAAGCAAAAGCTAAAAACAAAACCACTCGCCTATTTTGGCACGGTAGCCGCAACGAAAACTGGTTGAATATCTTAAAAACGGGCTTAGTCCTACGCCCTACCAATGCCGTTATTACGGGTAAAATGTTCGGTTATGGCTTATACTTCGCCGATCGGTTTCAGAAGTCGTTAAATTATACGTCACTTTGCGGCAGCTACTGGACGGACGGTTCGGCTAACACGGCTTTTTTGGCGCTCTACGATGTACATGTCGGCAAGCAATTGGAAGTAAACCGCCATGATAGTTGGTGTGGTCAATTGACCGCAGATCGATTAAAGCAACGCGGTTCACAATACGATTCGGTTTATGCAAAAAAGGGCATTAGCTTACTCAATAACGAGTTTATCGTTTACAACACAGCGCAATGTACGGTACGTTATTTAGTGGAAGTAAAACGGTAGATCGAGTAGGGAGTTTGTAGTATTTGAGTTGATAGCTTGTAGTTGCAATTTGCTCATAATGAGCGACTTAGATGTAAATTAAGAACAATTCAACAATCACTTCAATCTCCTTAATTTATTACACTTAATTTATAAAAAATACTTTTTAACTTCTTTGTAAAACGACCTTTACAAAGATTAAAATCTCTTTGCTATGTTAAAAAATCAATTAAAAGTTTTGAATAACGAAACGGTACGTATCGTTGCCATCGAATTGATGGAACAAAATAATACGACTTCTACCTTAGAGGTTAAAAAAGTACTCCGTGCCATGGGCTTTTGGGCAATTCAAACCGATATTTCAGCACGTATGGATGAGATTTGTGAACAAGAAGAATGGCATTTTACTTGCAATGGTAGCTTTCGTACCTACTTTGTTCGAGAAGAAATTCAGTATATGTTTCGTCACTTTACGCAACTCGATATGGATACTTTTTTAGAGGAAAGTTTGTTTAGTGAGAACTAATTTTGGCAAAAAATTACATAAAGGAGTAATATTACTACTCCTTTATATAAAAAAAAATACTTGCCGCGTATTTATATTGTTTTAAATTCTATGTGACACATGTTTTGGGGAGCTTATTAGTAAATATTTTATTTATAGATATATCCTGATGACAATGGCATGAAACAACTATTATTTGCAATTATTTTCACCACAGTTGGGTTAAGCATTAAGCCCGTCTTACCGCCCAATTTTGCTACTTCTAATATACTAGAAGTTGTTATCCCAACTAGTCCATTCACACCACATTATTACTACAATAGAGAAACCGCTTTCCTAATTAACTATGCGATAGATCCAACCAATGGAGGATTATATCTAGCTACCGATGGAAATGGAGCAATTGTAGATCTGTCGAGTTTAGATATTTGGAACTTTACAGCTCCTTCTGGTTTAATGTCTGATATAAAAACAACCTCTGCTCAATCAATGGGAATCCTATACTTCATTCGCGAGTACCACCGTGCTAAAGAATATGGTTTTTCTGAACTCAATGCGTTAATCTTAGATCCAGCAGATACACTTGCTAGTGCAACTGAATTACTAACTACTTACGCTAAAAATATAGCTGATTTTTGTGTCACAGGTGATCCATTTGAAATTACTAATCAGACTGCTTTAGGTGCGGATGCAAATAAGATGTACTATTATGGTTATACTGAAGCTGGCGGAACTGGCGGGATGCTCGATGGTACTGATGGCGCATCCAATGCAGAATCAATGCTACCGTGGGCATTAGCTGAATTAGCCTTAATTATGTCAGAAGCAGGAGTATCAAGTACGGTATATCAACCTTATATTGACGAAGCAGTTGAATGGTGGAATTGGCGGAAAACGAGCGGAGTACATGTAGTGTATGGTTGGGGGCAGAATGCAAATTATGGCTCAGGAAAGGATGTATATTATGGTACACTAGGGCTTACTTTATATGAATTAACTAATAATACAGAATATCGTGATGGTGGAGGGAATATGGCAGATGGAGAGCCACTTGGAGCATTGCCGTATATGTATAATGCATTAGGTGCGGCAGGTAATAATCCTGATTTAGGAAACCCACCTGGTTATGCGATTCAAGATGGCGCTTACGTTGCTGGATATTCAAGAGGAGCTTGTTACTCCAAGGCTGCACAACGCCCAGGTGTAGGCATGCCTAATTATAAGCAGCGGCAACCATTTCAGGAATTTGGCTTTTCTCCTCTATTTGAACGCGGTAATTCTTATCCTGTCTATGATATAAATAGTACAACTGAGTTAGTGGCAGAATTAGTAGATCCTTCCATTGCCTTTGCTCATTTTGCTGGGCGAGAAGTCTATGCGGGTACCCAGCGCACCCTTTGGTTTAATTATTCTTTTGATATTAATAATGGCGTTTTCTATGCCAACAATGGCAGCAATCCAAATTTTCCAGCCGATTTTACGAATGCCAAGCAAAAAGAAATGATCTTCGATTATTGGAATTTTTGCTATACTTCCTTCTGGGACAATACTTCAGGAGTAGCTGCTTGGACAGAAAGTACAGGAGCGACAACTTATAAACCTTGTTTTTCTGGAGGTGTAGATGTCCCGATTGCGGATTGGAAAGCACCTACGATTGGTGGAAAATCCCATATTTGGACGACAGGGAACTCCGCGACGATAACCATCACCGATGTGGTGGACGAAGATTGGGACTTCCTTTCTTGGCAATTTTTGGGAATTGGAGTAAGTGATGTGGAGGTAGTTTACAGTACTGATAATGGTACGACTTGGCAAACGGCTGCAGCATCAAATACTACAGGTGATAATTATGCAGCAACAATCCCTGCAGCAACAATCACCAATACCCATAATGCGGGCTATCATTTTTACTATTTTATCCGAGCAGCCGATGAATTCAATAATTACGAGTTCTCTCCAACGGGCTTACAAAGTACGGATGAAAACGGTTTAACGACTATCAATGGTTTAAAACGTCCACTTGCTTGCCTCATTCAAAATCCAAGTTTACCGATTTGCCCTCCAGAAATTTGTTTACCAATCAATTATACAAGAAATTAACTCCGTTTATCATTGTTTTTAAATGCCTTCAAGCCATCAATAATCTCCTGTAAGCCATTGGTTTTAATGACAAACAACGTTTCCAATAGCATTCCTAATTTCCCTTTCGGAAAACCTTCCCGCGCAAACCATTCTAAATAATAGGTCGGTAAATCGCAAAGTAAACGCCCTTCGTATTTGCCAAAAGGCATACGCATATGGACGAGAGCCATTAGATGATTAGGATCGAACTGCATTAATGATTATTTTGTTTTTATTAATTCATTGACCGCTGCAATCGCCGCTAACTTATCTTTTCCCTTCTTCTTACTATTCTTAAATTTCTGATATACTTTCGGATAAGGCGTCAGAATTTCATCCAATTTATCCTCTTTCAAATCTTTAACAATCCCCGTTTCCATATCCAAAATGATGGAATGCAGCTTATAAGAAACACCCGCGCCAACTGCTCCAAATAAGATGGCCGCTCCTTGATCGGAATAAGCATCTTCAAAGTATGCATAACGTCCGAGCGATTGCGATT
>JBGCES010000035.1:0-6761 GCA_045106545.1 Saprospiraceae bacterium | reverse complement strand
ATCAATTGTTTATCAAAAATATGGTTTAACCTCCCTCCCTGTGAATTTGTCTTTAGGAAATGAAAGATACGAAGGACAGACTCTATAACTATTTCTTATGAACTTGCATTTTCGTCTTCATCGAACTACGATCTACCTTTTGTTGTGGTTGTTACTTCCCGCTTGTGATACGGGCGGAGGAGAAGTGCAAGTGGGTATGGCGACTCGAATGTATCCTAATGTGGATGAAAGAATGTGGATATACTTCGAACGCTTTGAAAAAGCAGCACAGGAAAGAAACGAGAGTATTGATTTAGTGGAGGCAGGAATCAGTGGCGAAATTTATGAAATTAGCAAGGCTAATGTAGTAGGTCTATGCAATCATAATGTCATAGATCCTAATCATATTATCCTTGACGGACATTTTTGGAATCGAAGTAGCAACTTGAAGAAAGAGTTGATTGTATTCCACGAATTAGGTCATTGTTATTTATTACGTGGACATAAAGATGATGTGAATGAAAATGGAACTTGTGCGAGTGTGATGCGTAGTGGGACAGGTGGTTGTCTAGATTTGTATAATGAGGACAATCGTAGGGAGTATCTAGACGAACTTTTTGATGCAGAGTAATCTAAGTTGTAGATATTGGATTGAAAAACTAAGGTATCCGATAGTAATGTCTATTCTAAATAAATACACGAATCCACCGAACGAGTCTAGTCAGTCTTTCAATCCAATATCTAGTAAATTAGGTTGACAGATTCAAGCGTGTTATACGCTGAACGTTAAACAATCGATAATCAATTGCTTTTTTAATTTCTATCTACTTACGAATTCTGAAATAATAAAAATAGTAGAACCAGTAGTATGCCAGTAGATACGGCAACAATTCTAAAAAATTTCTTCTCTTGTTGTGGATTTCCTACCGCTTTATCACTAGATTTATTAGACTTGCGTTTCTTTCTTCTTGCCATGTTTAAATGTTTTTACAATTGATGAATACGATACCATAAAATCTTATCACTAAGATATAAAAAAACATTTAAAATGGTAAAATTTGTCAATTATCAAATTTCATTGTCTATTATGGTCTGAAAAGAATAATTTATTCTTTCTGTCTAAAAGAAAGCTTTAGCTACTTTATCTTTTTCACAATTTTTGTAATATGAACCTTCAACAAGAGCTTACTACTTTTCCAATCGTACAGACTTTTCGGGTACAGTGGGGCGAAATGGATGCTTTTCGCCACGTAAATAATTTAGTATATCTACGCTGGGCTGAATCAGGACGCATTGCCTATTTCGAGCAATTACCACTTGACTTTTCAACTCCTGAACTGGCTCGATTTAGTGTAGTTTTAGGTTGGCAAGATTGTAAATATATCTTCCCTGTTACTTACCCTGATACTATCCACGTCGGAACGAATGTTATCGAAATCAAGAATGATCGCTTTGTGATGCAATGTAAAATGTATAGTGAAAAACATCAACGACTCGTTACTATCTCCAAGCATGAAGTAGTGACGGTTAACTTTCAGCTCAACAAAAAAGTGAATGTCCCTACCGAAATAAGGCAAGCAATCGAAAAGATAGAAAAGTAGTTACTTTATCCAATTATTGAAGCAGCTTATTTAAGTGTTGCTCCATATGAGCAAGATACTCTTCAAATAACTGTTCAATTGATAAAAACTTAAATTCATCTGGGTTGATGACTTCATCTGCTAGTTGTTCTGGACTTAAGCGGTCCACAACAGCGTTGATGTGTTCATTAAGTGATACCCACAATTTCAAGATATGCTCGATCGGCAAGTCTTGATAATGATTGGAGGCGACTAATGCATCCTGTTCATAGGCAGCAATAGCGAAGGGCATCTCCATGTAGTGGGCTGCTACAAAACGACGTAAATTATGCAAAGCAGAATCAACGAGGTGTCCCAGAATTTCTTTTTTTGACCACACTTCTGGAGCTGATTTGTAAGATAATTCCTTGTCCGAAAATCGACTAACTTGTTGTGGAATAGTCTCTGTCAATTGCTGTAGTTTATCAATTGCTAATTTGTTTGTTGCTAATTCCATGTAATAGTAGTTTTGAATAAAATAGAGGTAACTTGAAGTTGGGTAAATCTTAAAGAGCCAAATACCAAGGATAATGTAAAATTTAACATGTAAAAGTGAGAGCGACATTCACTTTTCGCATAATAAGTTTATAAGTTAATTTTTGTACGTTCCAAGGTATTTAGAGGATTGTATAAGTAACTTTTATAGTATTTTATAAAATAAATAACAATTTATAGTTGTTTTGTAATTGTAAAAATATTGTTTTCGTATTCCGAAAAGTATATTTATAGTGCAAGATTTATCCAGTCTTAAACACTTGTTTGATTAAGGTCTAGTTATTTTTATATAAGTGGCGGATAAAAATTAGATATAAGTTATTTTGATTTGCTAAAATTAGCTAAGTAACTGACTGAAAGGAAGTTACGTGATGATTTTGGAAAATCTCAAAAAAAATAACTTATGTCTAATTCCGCCTAATAACTTAGTTGTTTCGGTAGGTAATAAATCTTGCTTTCATTTATCTAAGAAATATCGTAGCAATTTTATGGGTAGACTAATTTTTTTGTAAACAAATGATAATCAGCTGTTTATAATATATTTTTATTGAGGTATAACTTTTAGCTAATTATATCTTATTGACATGAGATATGGTACGTTTTTATGACTGTAGATCGTTGAAAAAGTCACCTTTTTTTTAAAGTGAATGGAAACCTTAGTTTAATTAATTAGTCGTTGTGTTCGTATTTAATTTGTTTAATTCAAGCGCTTTCGTATCTGTTTTTATAAATTGCTATATGATGTAGTTCATGACCAGCAATGATGTAAGCTGCTGCCCTAACAGATAGTGAATTTTCACTAGCTGTTCCTATACGTTGCCAAACTTCGGTAGGTAAATATTGAAAAAACGCAAGGGTAGCTTGTCGTACTGTTTGATATTCCTGAATCAGTTCTTTACCACTTCTACCACCGACTTCGCTATTGGCAACAAACAAATCTTGGTCAAAACCAGCCATAGCCGTTTTATCTCCTCTAGCAATCCTTAATGCTCGGTAAACGAATACGCGCTCCGTATCAATTTGATGTAGAAAGCATTCTTTCCGCGTCCATTTTTCTGGTGCATAGCGATAATTCCAATCGTCTTCATTCCATTGTTCTGCCAGTGCAATCATTTGACTTTCTTGTTGCGAAAGTGCGGTCATGATATTCATATTTACCAACTTAATATAGCGTTGGAAGTAGGGACTTGATTCTGTTGGAAGTGGTGTCGTCATCAAATATTTATTAGTTAAAAAACAATTACTCTATTTCAAGATAACTGTTCTGGATAGGTAGGTTGTTTTTTCTTTTTTATTCGTTTTAGAAAGCAAGTTGTTAAATTTTTACAAATTTAATCATTGCTGGCAAAAATAAGGTAATTTATTTGTACAATAATTTTTTTAACCTATTCATAAACTTTCAAATATTAAGTTCCAAGTAGTTTTTCGTAATTTTGCGCGCCTTTTAGAATCAGGCATGACAATACGTTGTCAAAAAAGTCAAATTTTTCAAAAAATTAATTTATGCTAGCAGTAAATGAATTAGGGTTGCAGTACGGAAAGCGAGTACTGTTTGATGAAGTCAATTTAAAATTTACCCGTGGAAATTGCTATGGAGTAATTGGTGCAAACGGAGCAGGTAAATCTACTTTTCTAAAAATTATTTCGGGTGAAATAGATCCTAATCGTGGCTCGGTTGCTTTAGAACCGGGCAATCGCATGGCGGTACTCAAACAGGATCACTTTGAGTTTGAAGAGAAAGAAGTTCTCGATACCGTCTTGATGGGACACGCTGAAATGTACAAAATCGCAGAAGAGAAAAATGCGATTTACATGAATCCCGATGCGACAGAAGCAGAAGGAATGCGCGCCGCAGATTTGGAAAATAAATACGGCGAAATGGGTGGCTGGGAAGCAGAGAGTAATGCCGCTGAGCTATTGAGTAATTTAGGTATTCACGAAAGTTTGCATTATCGCAAATTGAAAGATCTCAACGGTCCACAAAAGGTAAAAGTGCTTTTGGCGCAAGCCTTATTTGGCGACCCAGATATCTTGCTACTCGATGAGCCAACCAATGGCTTGGATGCAGAAACAGTAACGTGGTTATCTGACTTTTTAGCGGATTTTAAGAATACGATTATTATCGTTTCGCACGACCGTTACTTCCTCGATATGGTGTGTACGCACATCGTAGATATTGATTTCAAACGCATCAAGATTTTTACGGGTAACTATACGTTCTGGTATGAAAGTAGCCAGCTGATGGCGGCACAGATTGCCAATAAAAATAAGAAGACGGAGCAGAAACGTAAGGAAATGATGGAATTTATCCAGCGTTTTGCTGCCAATGCGTCCAAATCACGTCAAGCCACTTCGCGTAAGAAAGCATTGGATAAGTTAAACTTAGAAGATATTCAACCTTCCAGTCGGAAATATCCATTTATCGCCTTTCAGCCTGAACGGGAACCTGGTGATCAGTTACTGCGCGTCAATAAATTGAGCGCAAAAGATGGCGATGGTAATGTGCTCTTTTCCAATGTTAATTTCATCGTTAATCGGAACGAGAAAATTGCCTTAGTGAGTCGAGATTCAGCTGCGTTGACCGCCTTTTATGAAATACTAGCGGGTAGGGTAGAACCTACTACGGGTACTTTTGAATACGGTCAGACGATCACAACGGGATATCTACCTAACGAAAATCATGATTACTTTAAGGGCGCAAATGATCAAGATCTAATCAATTGGTTGCGCGATTATAGTGAAAATAAAGATGAGCAATTCATCCGCGGCTTTTTAGGTCGCATGTTATTCTCAGGAGAGGAAGTGCATAAGAATGCGGGCGTGTTATCGGGAGGTGAAAAAGTGCGTTGTATGCTTTCTAAAGTGATGCTGGCACATCCTAATTTTATCCTTTTAGATGAACCGACTAACCACCTTGACTTGGAATCCATTACCGCTTTAAACAACGGGTTGAAAGACTTTAAAGGCAACCTGATCATGACTTCACATGACCATAAACTAGTTGAAACGGTTTGTAACCGCATTATCGAAATCACACCAAACGGCATGATAGATAGTTTGATGGATTATGGTGATTACCTGCGTTCCGATAAGATGAAAGCGCAACGGGAAGAGCTATATGCCATTCCTGCCTAAGTTACGGTTGACGGTAGAAGGTGGACGGTTGACGGCATCTTTTACTCAGAAAAAATCCGCTGTCGCGTAATGTGACAGCGGATTTTTTATTGCTATTACTTGATTGATATTAAAAAATATAATAAATTGCTACAAAAATGATACATGAAAAGTATATCTCTAAAACTATCAGAAGAGATCTTGATTGATACCGATGACTTAATTGGAAATCTTTCAATTAGTAGAAATCGTTATATTAATGAGGCAATTGATTTTTATAATCAACACCAGCGGAGGCAATTATTAAAAGAACAACTGAATAAAGAATCTGAATTAATTAGAAAAGATTCGTTAGAGGTTCTTCATGAATTTGAAAATTTAGCTGATGAATTGGAGTAGATTTGAAATATGGTATGCAGATTTGAATCCTAAATTTGGAACGGAAGCTGGTAAAGTACGACCAGTTCTAATCATTCAAACTGATTTATTAGAAAAGCATCCTTCTACCTTAATTTGTCCTATTACCTCGAAAACTAAAAAAGGAGTCAGCATTCTAAGAGTTAATCTAGATAAAGGCGAAGGTGGGCTAACGATGGACAGCGCAATTATGATTGATCAACTACGTGCAATAGACAATAAAAGACTTGTAGAATATATTGGACAACTTCCCAAGTAGTATCATTATATCGTAGAAGATAATATCAAAATTGTATTAGATTTATAAATTAAGTAGGTTTACAGATTTAAGACGTTAGACATTAGACGTTAGAAAATTGATAGACAACGAGTTATCTAACGTCTAACGTCTAACGTCTAACGTCTTCCTACTTATCACTCTTAAGCAACTGGACAGAAATGAGTAAATCTAATTTAGAGGATGAAAATACGACAGATGATTGATTTTCAACGCATTGAGCAGTCTATCTTCTGTCAGATTTATCAGCTTGCTCTTGCCTGCCCCGAACTTGATTCGGGGAAGTATTTCGGAGGTCTCTTTTCTCTCTTCTTACTTATTTCTCAATGATCCCAATATTTACCAAAGTCTCTCCTTTATTCACGGGCGGCGTTCCCAGCATATACATAATCACGCCACTTTCTTTCGCATAAATTTCCTCAACCACCCGATTGAAAAAATCCGTAATGTGACCAATTTTCATTCCTTTTTTGATGTAATCACCACTAGATTTTATGGGATAAAAAAAGCCTGTATGATTACTTTTCATACCGACTCGGGTTGGGAACACGACGATGCCTTCTGTTTGAATGGCTTTACCTGCGGTCATTTTTAAATGCCGTAGCAAACTACCAACGCCGACCACGATTTTATCTACAAATTCGTCTTCTATCATGCCTAAACGACCGCATTCAATATCTACAGCTGGAATATTGCGTTTAAACGCTTCTGCTGAACAATACAAACTAGGATTTTCTTTTTCTAAATAGCTTTTTCCTGTTGTCTGGAAAATTACCAGATGGTCAAATCCCATATGCGTAGCCATTTGCCTGCCCAGTTCAGATACCTTAGGTTTTTCATCATTTTGATAAAAGGCGGAA
>JBGCES010000349.1:0-11955 GCA_045106545.1 Saprospiraceae bacterium | reverse complement strand
AAAATAGGCAGTATCGAAACGACACTGCCTATTTTTTAAATCACCACTACTTGATTTCGCGGTGTAAAGTAACCTTCTTCATAATTGGGTTGAATTTTTTCAACTCCAAACGAGAGGGTGTATTCTTACGGTTTTTCTGCGTTACATAACGAGATGTACCGGGCAGACCGCTTGCTTTATGTTCCGTGCATTCCAAAATAATCTGAATGCGATTTCCTTTGCTCTTCTTTGCCATTTTATATTGAGTTTGTAATAGACTTTATAAATTAGATGCTAGATGCTAAAAATTGAACGATTGAATAGTTCAACAATTAAACTGTCCTTACTTGACATTCAATTTAACACCTGTATCTACACCACTGCGCTCCAATTTTTTCAAATAAGCGAAAATGCCTAGTTTGTTGATATTACGGATTGCTTTAGAAGATACTTTTAAAGTTACCCACTGATCCGTTTCTGGAATGTAGAAACGTTTTTTCTGTAAGTTAGGTAAAAAACGGCGCTTCGTTTTGCGGTTAGAGTGCGAAACGTTGTTACCAGAAATTGGACGCTTACCCGTTAATTGACAAATTCTAGACATGACTTTTGTATTAATAAAAAAACAACTTCAGTCTTGAGTTTTTTAATTAATAATTTTATCGAATAAAATATATTCATTCCGAAAAATTATCATTTTAAAAACCTGAACTTATTTTTTCATGTTTTTAACGATTAATGCTGAAAGAGTAACGAATAACAACGCGATGACAGACCGCACTATTCTAATCGTTTCCTACGATCAACAAACTGATAGTTAAATAAAATTATAAACCAAACCTTCTGTTTGGCGCAAAAAAAAAGTAACTGATGAAAATCAATTACTTTTTTACGACCATACGCGATGCGCTGATCTTAAGTGACCCCGCCAGGGTTCGAACCTGGAACCTCCTGATCCGTAGTCAGGTACTCTATCCAGTTGAGCTACGGGGCCATTTCTTTATTAATATGCAATTAAAAAATAGATAAGGAATAATCAGCAACATGAACGTTACGGAATTATACATTACACATCTGTTATTGTATATTAATGAATTGTGCGATTTTCGCTATTTGAACTAGAACTTAGCTTCTTTAAGTAGGCACTTATCTTTAAAGGTTTTTTACTCAAGAAAAGTTCTGTTCGATTCAAAGAATCTGCATTGTTTCCCAATGCGGACGCAAAGATAAGGGATAAAAATGATTCTGCAAGTTTTTTAAATCTTTTTTGATAAAAAATATTAAAGCAATACATTCAGCCTTTTACTCAAATGCTTTAAAGCTAAATATAGCTGCTAAAATTTCTCGTTGTTTTTCACCGATAAGCATCTTCTGATAAGTACGCCAAATTAAGGCTTCAATAAAAGTAGCTTTCCGTTTTTTACCTAAATTTTTTCCAAAAAAAGAAACCCGTGGGTCGCGGCGATTATAAAGTTCGTCAAAAATAGTTTCAAAACGCAGATCGGTTTCGTGCAATTGCAGCCAATTCGACTTCTTTTCGGGGGTATTTAATTGGGGACTAACATAAGCAGCTAGTTTAACCAATGCATCACCAGCTTGCGCCTCGATAAAAATCTCTTGCCAATCAATTAATAATTGTGGAAAATCTTTTTTGATCACCGCAAATAAGGCAGCAGCGGCAGCTTTTTCAGCATCCTTTTTACGAGGGGCCGTTCCTGTAGCACGCGGTTCTAATCCATTATTAAACGGCAAATGAACTTGACTGACAAAAGTACTTTCGTCCGCAGCGTAGGTTTTATATTTGACAAACTGGTCGGGATACCCCCATTCCTTTATCAGTTCGGCAAGGTAATTTTTTGGATTTAATTCATTCATGTACTCGCTATTTTAGGACTAAAAAAGATGGAATCGATAAACTATCCATCCTTTTTCGTTTACTATTGTTTATCTTTTATTACAATTGAACTTAGCCACGCCGAAATAATTAATTAAACGATTTAGAAATGAGTATTTACTTCCTGCGGTCGTGAGATCGCTTCGCTAAGTTGTTGTACTATTTGAAAATATAGAAAAAATGGTCCCCGAAATTCTTCGGGGCAGGCTAATTCTAAATCTTAAGTGTTGAATTAATTATTTCGGCAATACTTAGTTTATCTTGCTTGTGATATTTTCATGGCAAAAGAAAACCTTTTTTTTAACTTTCCATTTCGTCTTCGTAACATCTGGTGAATAGAAAAATATCACTATCGTAATTTTAAATAATAGAAAATGAATAATTTAATTTTTGTATTTGTCAGTTTGCTCGTTTTGACGAGCTGCCAATCTGAATCCGAAAAAGTGAATCAACAACCGCAAACCTTAACTGTGTCTAATCCTGCCGAAGACAGCAAACTAAGCGATTATTGGTATCAAGGAAAAGCCGAAATCAACCGTTATGAATTACAACAAAATCGCTATAAAGACACGCATCCAGGTGAAGCGGTTTTGGTATTTGTAACCGAAGATTTCTTGACAGATAAGCAAGTGAAAAACGATAATTATTCCAATCCAAATTCGACAGGTATTTTAAAAATGAATGGTCTGCGCCGTTTCACGACGGGCTTGTACGATTATTCGATCATGACCTCCGTATTTACGCCAACTGATGTGCGCAATCAGCCGCAGACCTTGAAAGTAACCAACTCAGTACAAGATTGGTGTGGACAAACGTGGATGCAAATCAATAAAGGCGAGCGGGATTATAAAGTAGAATTACGTTCGTATTTTGAATCTGAAAATGATCAGAATTTCAAGGTGGATGACGTAATTTTGGAAGATGAATTATTTAATCGTATTCGGATGAATCCGACAGCATTGCCCGAGGGAAAAATGAAAGTGTTGCCCTCTGCGACGACTGTACGAATGCTGCACATTGACTTCGCGCCCGTTAAAGCAGTTTTGAAATCCAAAAGTTATGTAGGAACAGACTTTGAAGGAGAAAATTTGCAGGTGTATGAAGTGCAATATACCGATTTGAATCGCACTTTGGAGATTGTCTTTGAAATGAAAGCGCCTTACGCGATTGTGGGTTGGAAAGACACGCGTCCATCCGTATTTGATAAGCAAGCTCGCTCGACGATTGCGAAGCGAACGCATCATACGTTGAGTCCGTATTGGTCAAAAAATGGCTTGGCAGATACGCGTCTGCGGGCGGAATTAGGACTCGATTAATTGGAACGCGGATCGGATGGATTGAACGGATTTACGCGGATTTTTTTAATAACTATCCGCGTAAATCCCGTTTGATCCATTAAATCTGTGTTCCAATTACAAACGATAAATCGCCCCATACTTCGTACGCGCATACTCCATAAAGTATTTAAAATTCAACGGCTCGCCCGTGATGCGCTCACATAACTCCTGCGCCGTATATAGCTTTCCATGCTGATGAACGTGCTCCCGCAACCACGCCAATAACGCGCTCGTATCGCCACTCTCGATTTGTTGAATCAAGTTAGGAATCGCTTTCTCTGCTTGCGCGAAAAACTGTGCCGCGTAGAAACTACCCAACGAATAAGTCGCAAAATAACCTAAACTGCCATGTGCCCAATGAATGTCCTGCAACACGCCCGTATTATCATTGGGGACGTCCAAACCGAGGTATTCTTTATACATCGCATTCCAACAATCGGCTAAATCAGCTGCCTGTAAACTCCCATCCAGTAAGCGTTTTTCAATTTCGTAACGAATCGCTACATGGAAATGATAATGCAATTCATCGGACTCGACCCGAATCAGCGACGGTTCAATTTTATTAATACCTTGATAAAAATCGTGTACCGAAACGCCGCTTAGATTTTCCGAAAAAAGCGATTGCAACGCTCCATAGTTAGCTTTCCAATACGGCAAACTCCGCCCCACATTATTTTCCCATAAGCGCGACTGTGACTCGTGAATCCCTAACGAAACAAACTGCCCCGTTGGTAAACCATAATCCGCATCGGGCAGTCCCTGCTCGTACAACGCATGCCCACCTTCGTGAATACAACTCCAAGTCATACTTCCAAAATTACGCTCATCCACCCGCGTCGTTACCCGTACGTCTTGACTAGAAAAATTAGTCGTAAACGGATGATGCGAAATATCCTGCCGCCCCGCGTCAAAATCGTAACCCATATTTTTCAACACCTCCAAGCCATATTTCCACTGTTTATCTTTATCATAATGCTTGTGCAAAAACACATTTTCTACTTGCGGTTGCTTACGTATTTGCCCCACGAAATCAACCAATTGTTCACGCACATCTTTAAACAAGACATCCAATTCAGACACTTTCGCACCTGGCTCAAAAATGTCCATTAGCGCATCGTAGGGATGTTCTTCATAACCGCGAATTTCTGCTTCTTCACGTTTCAGTTCCACCAATTTACCAAGCGCATCCGCGTATTGATGTTTAAAATCATTTGCTTTACGCGCTGCGACCCACGCGTGGTAGGTTTCCGAAACGAGCTTGGTTTGTCGTTCGACGAATGTCTTATCAAAACGAGTTCTATTTTGATACGCTTCGCGCGCATACTTGACATTACACTGCTGTCGAGCATCTAATTCGTCGCGGCGTGCGTGCAGCTGTTCGAGCAAATCACCGACTTTAGGATCGGTAAACATTTCGTGTGCAATACCCGCTAAAGTTGATTGCTGCTGCGTTCTCCGCGCTGCGCCTTTAGCTGGTAAATACACTTCTTTATCCCAACCCAGCACGGTATTCGCCATGTCGATGTCGTTGATTTTGACGAGGGTTTGGGTGAGTTGTTGGTAGAGGGTGTTGGTTGTGGTCATCGTTAGTAGTTATGGAGAACAGACATTCCTGTCTGTTAAGTTGCGAGTTTGTTTAGTTAACGCCTAAGTCGAAGACGCTGCGTGAGCGAGTTGAGCGCAAGTTACTAATTTGAGATATTAAATTTTACTTTAAACTATCACGCAGCTTCATCAATAACTTCCCCAACCGATTTTTACCACTTCCATCTCCGCCGTCGCCCCAGTAGCTATCATTTTCGGTATGTTCGACTAAGGTTTTGTCAGTTGTTTCCAATAATAATTCTTTCAACTCCTCATGCTGTGAAAACTTAGCAGTCAATGCTTCGTACATCACATTATCTTTCATGTTATCCCAATTCTTCTTAATTCGCACTTTTCGACTTCTACCTAATTGCGCTGCTTTCATCGGCGTTGTCGCTTTTCGTATCTTTTCTTGATATTCTTTTTGACTAAACTTTTGTGCTTGAAAATAATGCTCCGTTGTTTTCCAAATTTTTCCTTTGAGTTTGATAGGAAAAGGAGCAAAATTTGAAAATTCGCCGTAGGGTTCGTTGACGGAGTAGAAGTTGATTTTTTGCATTATGGGTGATTATTATGTCTCTAGAATTAACTGTTTCAAAAGCAACGAGCTGTTTGTTAATCCACACTTCTTAAGACTTTCTATTACCTCTAATTCTGTTCGAGGCGGATTTTTTAAGTTTCCTACTTGTTTGCGAAAAGCAATTAATACTTCGTTTGGATAATCATTAATCAGCTGATGAATAAACTTATCTGGATGCTGAACACTAATTTTGAACTGTTGGATGTAAGTAGGTGGAAAGTCTTTTAAATTAGCAGTAATTATTCGTTCTGCTTTAGCTTTGATCGCAGTTGCTAAAACGTGACGATCGTCAAGATCTGGTAAAACCAGAATTTCTATTTCTTCTTTATTTGGATTTACATTTGCATCAGCAAAAGCACGATTCATCTCTTTTACCGTTCGATCTAGACCTTTACGTTTCAAATTAGAGCGATTTTTCAATAGGTTACGAACCCACTCTTCATTAATCTGATCCGACCATTTGGGCTGGAATAAGGAAGCATCAGCTATATATAAAAGTAAATCTCGTAGTGGTGCAGGATAAAGAATACAAGCATCTAAGACTGCAATAATAGGGGAGTCATTTTTCATAAGTTAATAGCCGAGGTTTAAATCTTGTGCTTGTTGTGTTAAAAATGCCAGACTTTCTGAGCGCGTACGTTCCATTTTCTTTTTATACGCAAGCACATGCTCTAACAAAATGCGCCGATGTGTTCCTACTTTTCTAAAAGGAAGTTGTTTTTCATTGATTAGTTTTATTACAAACGGGCGAGAAACATTAAGGATGTTCGCTGCTTCTTGGGTAGACACTTCACTTTCCTTTGATAGAATCGCTACGGTCTTACCATCGGCTATGAATTTTAGCGCGTCGAGCAGTATATCAGTCACAAAATCAGGTAATTTTAGTTCCTCTTTGTTGACTTTGATTGCTAATGATTGTGGTGTACTTCCTAATTCTTGCAATAAATGTGCAGCTTGCTTTTGTATATTTATAGATGTATTTGCCATATCTTTTTCATCAAAGATACATAAACGAAATAAACGAAGCAAGTGCAATAAGTGAATTTATTCATTTCGCCAAAACGCCCATCCTAAAAGCACCCACCCCAAAATAAAAAACACCCCTCCAATCGGAGTCAGCGGTCCCAAAAACCACCAACCTTCAATGCCCAATACCGAGCGCGTCGCCAACAAATACAGCGAACCCGAAAATAACAAAATTCCAATGATAAAACAACTTGCTGACCAGCTCAACCACTTGGATGGCGCAGCGCGGTACATCCAACCCACTGCTAATAATGCCAAAGCGTGATAAAAGTGATAATCCACGCCAGTCTCGTAAATGCCGAGGCGATCTGCGCTGACAATAGCTTTAAGTCCGTGCGCACCAAATGCGCCGATAGCAACGGCTGCCGCGCCGAAAAAAGCAGCGATAGTAAGATATTTATTGGAAGACATAAGTAATTTTAAGCTATAATTTAGCAGTTACAGAAGATTGAAGTTACTTTTTGATATTGTAGTATTGTGAAATTGTCAAATGGTGCAGGTCGCGGCACAATAAACACAATTTCACCATTCCACAATTAAATTTTGCGAACTTTTAAACAATTTTTACACTACTTTTCTATATTTACGCCACAAACAAACAGTAGAGGAAACACCAAGTCGCCATGAACGCACTATTGAGTAAACGCTTGAGCAAACAAATTGGATTAGCCGTCATTTTGACCACCGTCGTTTTGTATGGTTGGCATTATTATTTTCGTTTACCCTTTCTCCAAGTCCATCCTTTTGAGGCGATTCCCGCCCAGTCTGCTGTTTTAATAGAATTTCCACAATTACCCGACCTCCAACAAACCGATTCTACCCTCTTCGCCAAAGATATTCGCGATATCGCAGACTTGTACCCACTACAACCCTTTTTGACTGATATTCGACACTTACAAGAGGTTGCGCCACAGACTATTGGACGTCCTGTTGCGGCAGCGTTATTAGCCAGTGGGCGAAGGCAGTTGGATTGGACGATTATTACGAACGTGACGGACGGCGAACAACTCGTTCAACGACTCAAAAAAACTTATTCCGATTTTCAAATCACGGAGAATAATTTTAAAAATCACACAGTTTACGATTTTAAAAAGACGAATGATATTGACTTTGCCGTAGCGTATTATCGCAATTTACTGATTTATGGTCGCTACGCACTTTTAGTAGAGGAGGCAATGAATCAGTTGCTGGAAGTAAGCGACAATATTACACACGACCGCGATTTTCAGCGCGTACGCCGTCTAGGTGACACTCATAGTACAGTTAATCTTTATGTACAAACCAATCAAGTAGCAAATCTGCTTGAGCCTTATATAGCTATCGACCAGCGACAGGCTGCGGCTGATTTAACTCAACTTGCTTCGTGGGCAAAAATTGGCGTAAAAAACGCCGTTTCCTCATCTGAAAATAGTCCGCCGATGCTAGATTTATCGGGTGGTTTTATTGCAGCGCAAGGCAATCACTTTTTTCGTGCATTTGACTGGAATGATGTTGTACAGAACGAAGCCGTACAGGATGTTTTACCTAATAATGTCATCGTACTTAATTGGTTTGGAATAGATGATTTTCAAGATTTTTATTCTGATTTAAATCAACAGGAAGAAGAAATATTTAGAACCTATTTTCTGGATTGGATTGGAGAAGAATTTGCTCAAATTGTGACCGAGCCCTTTGGAGGCAAGGATGAGTCAGAGCAATTTGTCATGTTTAAAATAAAAGATAACAAATTGGCTATCAGCCAATTGCGAGCTCTGGAAGAAAACGTAGGTGTTCAGACCATCTACGATTATCAAATGTTTACCATTACACAGTTGGTCGCGGATGACTTGCTACAACCCGTGTTTGGAGCGGCAATGAACAACATTCGAAACCCTTTTTATACTATCATTGAGGACTATGTTGTCTTTGGAAACTCGCGGGCGGCTTTAGAAATCTGGATTGATAAATACGTAGCAGGACAGACTCTTGCAAACGAGGTAGATTTTTTACAACTTGCTGCCGCGATGGAGAGCGAAACCAGTCTTTTTTCTGCTTTTCGAATTGCTAATATGCAACGCTCCATTCAGGCTTTCGCCAAACGTTCGTTACGACCTAAATTAGAGGCAAGTTTAGCTCCATTGCGTAAATTACAATACGTCGCATTTAATGGTCGAGTCGATGGTGGTCGAGTGGAATTAAACGGGAAAGCAACGGTGACGGAACAAACCATTAAACAAACCCGCATCGCGTGGAAAATGCCCTTAAAATACCCTGCTGCCAGTGCGCCCGTAGTCGTAAAGAATCGCGCAACGCAGCAATACGAAATTTTAATTCAAGATACTGATCATAATTTATACCTGCTCAATCGTGGTGGTGGAATTGTCTGGGAAAAACACCTCGCCGATTCCATTATTTCAACGATTCACGCCATTGATTTTTATCGCAACGGAAAAACGCAATACCTGTTTAATACGCCTAATCAGATTTTTCTACTTGATCAACAAGGCGAAAATGTGGGCGCGTTTCCACTTCATTTGCAAGCGGCAGCAACGGCAGGCGTGAGTGTAGTCGATTTTGATCGCAATCAAGAATATAACTTTTTCGTCCCTTGTGATAATGGTTATATCTACGGTTTTAATAAAACAGGCAGACCTTTAGCGGGCTGGAATCCACGGCGAGGTGTGGGTATTATTGAGCAGCCGTTACAACATTTTCAACGCAATGGTAAGGACTTCGTAGTCGCATTTAATGACGAACAAAAAGTGTTAGCATTTAAACGCAATGGTGAATACCGGTTTCGTTCCAAGGCTTTCGTTGGACAATTTATGAATGCGCCTCACTGGCAAGTAAAAGGCAGTTCCCCCCGAGTGGTTCTCACAGATACGGAAGGCAATGCGTACATTACTAACTTATTTGGAGAGTCGTTCAAAATGCATTTGCCCGTTGGTCAAAACGAATCCGTTGACTTTACTTTTTGTGATGTGGTCGGCGATTCACGTAATGATTATATCGTGTTGAGTGACCGCAATTTAGTGACCTATTTTTATCACGATTCCCACTTTTCACAACACTTTTCGATTGAATTACCTCAATCGCAGCAACAAGTGTTTCCTGTTAAATTACCTGAAAGTTTTAAGTCTCACCTCGGCGTCCTTTCTACCGAAAAAAAATTAATTACCCTATTGGATGGTGATGGAAACATCTATCCCGATTTTCCACTGCCTGGCACTTCCGCCTTTAGTGTCGTCAATTTATTTAATAATAATGAACGAGTCTTAGTCGTCGCTAATGGCGCTAATGTATATGCGTATCAATTGCGTTAGCTTTTATTATATAAGAATTATGCTGTTATACTTACCTTTTTTACCTAATTTTGTTATCAACCGATAGACCAATCTAATCTCTCATGCACTCCACTTGCTCAATACGCTATTTTTAAATTTAGTTTATAAATAATTTTCTGAATGTAAAATTGGTTTATAATCAGTTCGTTATTTATTAAAAGTTTACAACCAAACAGACTTTTGCTAGTTCTGAGAACTAAGAGCTGGTCTGAATAATTTCCATGACATAAAAAGTATTCAACATTATTTCGTTTACAATTATATGTTGATTGGCTTGCTGCTTTACGATAATTACTGATATTTTCATTTTGTAAGACCCTGACTATTTTATTATACATTAATGCTAATTATTATTTAATCAGTGATTAAACACAAAGGGGCGATTAATTTTTTGTAAAAAACTATGATCAAACACATTACTCTCAGCTTATTGTTTTGTACGTTTTACTTGCTGTCACATGCCCAACTCGAAGGTGCCATAAAATTAGGTATGGCGGGACACCAAGGCGATGTTCATTCCATCTCAGACGATAATATTGGATTATTTTCTCGACTCAACACCAGTTTCGGAGCAGGATTGCGCTTGCCAATCAGCAAGGTGTTACGTCTCCGAGCAGAAGGCGCATATTTTAGTTTGTCTGGCGATGAACGAGATTACGCAAGTATTGGGCATCGGCGGCGAGGATATTCATTTGAAAATAAGTTTATCGAAGCGAGTGCGCTACTCGAATACGAATTGACCCGCGCCAAACGATTAAAAGAATTAGATAAACCGCCTAGTATAGTGACTCCCGTTTTCTTTGCTGGGTTAGGAGTCATGTTTGGCGATCCAGAAGTTGACTTTCGCAGCGGTACGCCTACCAACGCTGATATTGATTTAGAAAATGGTTCTCAGCCACAGTTGACTTTACCCGTTGGCTTTGGTTTGCGATACGCGCTCTCCAAGAAGTTTTCTTTAGGTTTTGAAGTCGCATTCCGGCTACCCGTATCCGATTATTATGACGGCATTAGTCTAACGGCTAATCCAGATCTGAATGACATATTTGCCTTTGGTGGAGTTGCCGCTTATTATAAATTTCGGGAAGAACCAGATACGGATCAGGACGGTGTAGTAGATAAAGAAGATGACTGTCCTGAAACACCTGGTCCCGAACGTTTAAAAGGTTGTCCCGATAGCGATTTGGATGGTGTTATTGATATAAATGACAACTGTCCGCTGGAGGTTGGTTCGCTCGAATTAGGAGGTTGCCCAGACGATGATAAAGACGGAATTATTAACCGTTTGGATGGTTGCCCTGAAGTAGCAGGAGAATTAAAAAATCGGGGTTGTCCTGATACCGACGAAGATGGTGTAGTAGATGCCGATGATAATTGCCCAGAAATCAGCGGATTAGTTGAGTTGAATGGCTGTCCTGATACAGATGAAGACGGCGTCGCAGACAACGAAGATAAATGCCCAAAAATAGCTGGCTCGGTTGAAAACAACGGCTGTCCCGTAGTAGATACGGATAAAGATGGTATCGCTGATAACTTGGACAAATGCCCCGATGTGGCAGGTACTTCCGACAATGATGGATGTCCAGCAATAGCTACGACCAATTCCACGACAGTTGATTCTACTGCAATCAGCACGACTACTCAAAAACCAGCTGATCCGACTGTAGCAACTACGCAAACGCCATCCACTACCCAAGGAGAGTCATCCACAACTACAGTCATTACCACCGATTCACCCGCTACTAAAAATACCGATACTACAACTGGCTTAATGATGGATGTTGCCGATATTCAGAAAAAACTGAATTTGGTGGCAGCCGATATAACTTTTAATACTGCGAGTTCGGATTTAAGTACAACTGCTAAAAGCGCACTCAACGACGCCATTGCCATTATGCAAGCTAATCCTTCTTTGCAACTCAGCATTAATGGCTATACCGATAATGTAGGTAGTGCTGTTTCTAACCAACGACTATCTGAACGACGTGCAAAATCTGCCTATGATTATGTCCTTAGCCAAGGTATTGAAGCGGAGCGTTTAAGTTATCGTGGTTTAGGCGAAAATGCCCCGATTGCGAATAATAATACCGCTGCGGGGCGTTACCAAAATCGCCGGGTGGAATTGATTCTTACAGATAATAGTGGGAATTCACTTGCCCCAACTTCTGGAACGAACCTCAACGTAGTGAGTTATGGTTCAACAACTAAAAGCTGTTCTGGGCATCCAATTTTTAATCT
>JBGCES010000348.1:0-2257 GCA_045106545.1 Saprospiraceae bacterium | reverse complement strand
AGGGAAAATTGTCTGCGTTTGGCAGCGGATAAATCCGATGAATTGGTTTGTACAGGCAATGCTTCATGGTATTTTATTAACCAATCTACATGCTCCAAATACAGTCGAAAATTTTTCACCGTTGGTGCAGGAGCTTCTTTTTTGAGGGTATTCCACCAACTTTCACCAGCTTCAGTTTTTCTAGTCAGCCATTCATCAAGCAGTTTTTTGTGTGCTGTGGTTAACTTAGCATTGATGATTTCAAAACAGGATTCGTTGACTTTGACTCTAGCAGCCATTGCTATTCGATAGAACCGACTGTAAGCTGGTAGTTCAAAATGTTGACGAACCAGGTCCTCAATAACGATATTGATGATATCAGCTAAGTGTTCTTTGGTCAAAGCCGCTTGTTCTGCCGTCTTTTCCATCAGGCTATACGTCTGTTCGGATACTGATTTTACCTTTAGAAAATCACGAATGTACTGGATATGTCTTGACTTAGATGCTGACGTATCATAGTCATCATCTATTTCTAAAGGAAAAAGATAGCCTAGTAAATTGGCTAAATGAATCGTGATTTCTTTAGGTATAGCTCGCCACATGGGGAAATATCCCAGATGTTGAAATACCTTCAATAGGGTGAGTATTCGTAAACGATTTGCCACATCTATTTTTTGTTGATGAACAAATGCTATTTCTTCATCACTTGGTGTGAATAGTTCCCAAAGTTCTCTTTCTTCAAAGTTAGCTCCTAATGTGGGATAAGCCGTTTCATGAATCGCTGCCATCTAAGTTTTTTTTGTTAAAAAACACTAATTATAAGGGTATCAAAAAGGGTGTTCCAAAATTTTCAAAAATACCCCTTGAAAATCAAGCAGTTACGAAGCTAGACAAAGCTATCATAAAGGAGTACCTTTATGATATGAAAACATCCGCAAAAAAACGAGTTGCTATCTATGCACGCGTTTCCACTTTAGAAAAAGGACAAGACCCCGAAACGCAGTTACGCGAACTACGCGCTTACGTCGAGCGCAGAGATTTTACGCTAAAAAACGAATTTGTGGATTACGCATCGGGTAAGACTGAAAAACGAGAAGCTTATCAAAAAATGTTGGAAGGAGTTCGCAAACGAAAAATTGATGTAGTGTTAGTTTGGCGATACGACCGCTTTGCACGTTCCACTCGTGCATTGGTTAATGCACTAACAGAATTTAAATCACTCGGTGTTGATTTTATTTCTTATCAGGAAAATATTGATACAACTACACCGCAGGGAGAGTTGATTTTTAGTATCATGGCATCGCTCGCTCAATTTGAAAGTGCTTTGATTAGTGAGCGAGTCAAGGCGGGGATGGCAAGGGCAAAGGCAGAGGGTAAACAAGTTTCGCGTCCTAAGTTATCGAAAACCGTTCAACAACGAATCAAAAAACTGTACGAGGAAAAGGTATCGATCAAACAGATTAGTCAGCAACTCAATATCTCTTATGGTAGTGCATGGAACTATGTACAGCAGTTTAAATAACCACACAAATTAAAGATAATGGCAAAACGAATTCCCAATGAAATAAAGGAAGCCGTACAAAAAATCGTAACCGCTTTCAATCAACAATACCAAACCAACTTTCACATTAGTTTTCGTGGACAGTTCGCCTACTTGGCAAAAACGACCACGCAACAAGTGGATATTGCCAATACTTTTCGGCAAATGCTGGCGGCTAAAATGGGTATCAATATTAGTTCAGCCCATCAGCAAGACACACCGACTGTTGAAACCAAATTAGGTCGCCTTAAATATAATGGGCAGATGGATAATTGGAGTTTTGCCGTTTTTCGATACACCCGTGAGGTTTATGATGCGGAAGAGTTTATGTTTCCTGGGGCAGAAGAATTAGACGGAACAATTGAAGGGGCTTTGAAGGCTAGCATACAACTGTATCCTTGAAAACAATTCTTCAAATGTTAAGATTTGGAGGATTTTACACGTTTAGTTGCCAGACCTCCAATAGCGATTATGATACTAGAGTCTGGATATTGCGCGGTGAGGATTGTTTTGATTACGATATCATTGGAGTCAGTGATAATACTTGTTCGCCCAATGGCGGCGAACGAATCGCTGCTACCAGAGAAGCTTTAGTAGAAGCAGGACAGCAGTATTTTATGGTTTGGGATAATAGATGGAATCAAAGAGATTATAATTTTAATCTTGATTTTACTGCTGGCTTAGGCTCAGCTGGACAATTTCCCCAATCCGCTATTCCTGTTCAGGAAAATCAAACTT
>JBGCES010000347.1:0-2807 GCA_045106545.1 Saprospiraceae bacterium | reverse complement strand
AAAACTGCAATATCTTCGCCAAGCGGTAGCTGTAAATCTGTTGCACCTCCCGCTTGCAAACCCGCTAAATCATGCAAATAATCCGCGCTACCCGGAATTGGTGGACACAAATACCCTGCTGGAATATCCCAATCTTCTAGCCCATAATGTGCGCTTAATAAAGCTCGATTCAATAACTTAACAGCGGTAGGATCAAAGAAATTAATCGTCTTCGTTCCGTACATATTAGTAAATACCAACGGCTGCAAGTCTGGACAGACTTCAATCAGACGGACGAAGTCATATTGATCGCGGTGTAGATTACGTGGATGGAGTTGCGTTTTGATAATGAAATTTTTAAATATCTTTAGGAAATGAAATGGCTGCTAAAGTATGTAATACTAATCAAAGTCCACTGTAGCAGCCAAAGACTTTGTTTATGAGTTGCTAAACCTTTTGCTAGTTTAGCAATTAAATAATCAATTTGAAACAAATACTTTTTCAATAAAAAATCATCATGCAACGACTTCACTACCTCGTTTTTTTTAGCTTCTTCATCATCAACTTCACCACTGCCCAAGATCGCATTACAGGTTGGAATCACGCCACTCGCTCGGAGGTGATTGCCCAAAATGGAATGGTTTGCACCAGTCAACCATTAGCAACGCAGATTGGATTGGACGTATTAAAAAAAGGCGGAAGTGCCATTGATGCAGCCATTGCCGCTAATGCCGCTTTAGGACTGATGGAACCTACGGGTTGTGGTATTGGGGGAGATTTATTCGCTATCGTTTGGGACGCGAAAACGCAGCAATTATATGGATTGAATGCTAGTGGTCGTTCGCCTCAGGCTTTGACTTTAGACTATTTTAAAGAAGCAGGCATGGAGAAGATTCCTTCGCATGGACCACTGCCGGTGAGTGTGCCAGGCGCAGTAGATGGTTGGTTTGAATTGCATGGCAAGTTTGGAAAATTACCCATTGCCGAAATTTTGCAACCTGCGATTGATTATGCCGAAAATGGCTTTCCTGTTTCAGAATTGATTGCCTGGTATATGCAGCGCAGTATTCCATTTTATCAAGAAAAAGGCTTTCCCAATATTGCGGAAACGTACACGATAAACGGTAAAGCACCGCAAAAAGGACAAATTTTTAAAAACCCAGATCTCGCTAGCACCTATCGAAAAATCGCAAAAGGTGGACGCGATGCGTATTACAAAGGCGATATTGCGAAGACCATCGGGCAATTTATTAAATCACAAGGTGGCTTTTTGAGTTACGACGATTTGGCGAGTCATAAGAGCGAATGGGTTGATCCCGTTTCTACCAATTATCGAGGCTACGATGTATGGGAATTACCACCCAACGGACAAGGCATCGCTGCCTTACAGATGCTCAATTTATTAGAACCTTATGACCTTTCGGAAATGGGCTTTGGCAGTCCTGATTACATCCATCACTTTGTGGAAGCGAAAAAAATTGTCTTCGAAGATCGTGCGAAATATTATGCTGATATGGATTTTGCGCAAGTACCAGTGGAAATGCTCATTTCTAAAGCATACGCAAAAAAACGCGGTGAATTATTCGATCCAAATCGCGCTGGCGAGTACGAAGCAGGCGAAATCAGCGCGGGCGAAACGATTTACTTAACGGTAGCCGATAAGGACGGCAATATGATTTCGTTGATTCAGAGTAATTATCGAGGAATGGGATCGGGTATGGTTCCCACTGGACTTGGATTTATGTTGCAGGATCGCGGTGAATTATTTACTTTAAAAGCAGGTCAAAATAATACTTATGAACCAAAGAAACGTCCGTTTCATACGATTATTCCTGCATTCGTAACTAAAGACGGAAAGCCATTTATGGCTTACGGCGTAATGGGGGGCGATTTTCAACCATTAGGACACACTCAAATTCTTACGAATATGATTGATTTCGGGATGAATCTGCAAGAAGCAGGTGATGCGCCGAGGATCGATCATTCGGGCGGTTCACAGCCAACGGGACGCGGCACGACTGGCAAGGGAGAAGTGCGTTTGGAGAGCGGCTATGGTTACCAAACGATTCTTGGTTTGATGGATAAAGGGCATAAAGTCGGCTTTACGCGCGGTAGTTATGGCGGTTATCAGGCGATTATGTACGATGCTGATAATAAAGTGTTTTACGGCGCATCAGAATCGCGCAAGGATGGACAAGCAGCGGGGTATTAGGAGTTGGTAGCTGCAATGTGAGTCAAATATTTCCACATTTTTTATTAATATCGCGATGAAGATTTTGATTTAAATTTTGTACATTAGTTTTAAATTTTCTTCATTTTACACCAAGTATATGGAAGCCTACGCTCAAGTTTTACTCTATGCCATTCCTGGTTTTATTGGTTTAATTATTATTGAATATTTCCTTAGCCGTTGGCGCGGCTTGGAATTGTTTAAAGGAATGGATACAATTGCGAGTTTGAGCTCTGGAATTACCAATACTTTGAAATCGATTTTAGGGCTCATTTTGGTAATTATTAGTTACGAATGGGTGGTAGAACGGGTGGCTATATTTGATATTCAGGCAACTTGGTTGGTTTATTTACTCTGTTTTATTGCTTTAGATTTTGGTGGATATTGGGGACATCGCTTAAATCATTCGGTCAATTACTTTTGGAATGTACATGTCGTACACCACAGTAGCGAAGAGTTTAATTTAGCTGTCGCCTTGCGGCAAACAATATCCAATTTCTTCACCCTTGGCTTTATTTTTCTTCTACCCGCAGCTATTTTGGGGATTCCAGCTCAAGTAATTGCGGTGGTCGCGCCTTTACATTTGTTTGCCCAATTT
>JBGCES010000346.1:0-5418 GCA_045106545.1 Saprospiraceae bacterium | reverse complement strand
TGCCGATTGGTTGGCACAACATATACATCATGAACCGTTGCGCGAGGAATTACTCGATCACTTATGTTGCGAAATTGAGACGCTTTTAGCAACTGATTTGACTTTTTCGCAGGCGAGTCAACTTGTTTTTTCGGCGTTCGCACCACCTTATTTACGGCAACTCGAACAAGAAACTTTACAACATTCATCAACTAAATTTTCAATTATGAAAAAACTCCTTACTGCCGCCGTGCTTTGCGCCGCCTTTGGTTTTAGTATGTGGACGCTACAAGCCGATTCTACCACCAAAGTACCTTTGGATGTTCCACTTATCACAAGCAACAATTTACAGACGATCGAAATTCCAGAAGATTCACTGACTATGGTGATGCCCATTCAAGGGAAAGATGATTTACAAACCAGTGGGTTTGGCTTTCGCCATAATCCATTTAATAAAAAACGCCAGTTCCATCGCGGGATCGATCTGCGTGCTAAAATGGGTACGACAGTTGTTGCCGCCGCCGCTGGAAAAGTCATTGAAGTTAAAAACGACAAAAAGGGTTACGGAAAACGCGTTATTTTGCAACACGCCAATGATTTACAGACCAGTTATGCCCACTTATCGGCGTTTAAAGTAGTGGTAGGGCAAGAAGTTCAAGCAGGTGAAATCATCGCGTTGAGTGGAAATTCGGGTTTAAGTACGGCTCCACATTTGCATTTTGAAGTGATTAGAAAAGGAAAAGCGGTTAATCCAGCAGAGTATATTGCAATGCGGTAGTGTAGTTGAATAAGTTGACTCAGTTAATTCGTTGATTGAGTTGCTACATTAGTATTGCCGAAATAATCATCTACTACATTTCTAACTACTGTTCCTCGTAGAAATATACACGCTGATCAATAGATAAATTCTTGATTTTTTAAGTCAAAAACGGCGCATAGCGCCATGCCCCTTGGTAGCCATTGGGCAGATTGAGATTTGTTGCAGCGCAGCGCGATGCTCCCCTTTAAGTTAATTAAGGGTAGTGTCGCGCTGCGCCCTTTCTACAACATAGCAAGGCACTATTCAACCTCATTTTACAACCTTCGCCGCGCTTCATTCTTCGACTGATTAGTCCGTTTATTCAGCTTGTTTTTATTAGAAAAATTATAGGTCACCCACAAGCGCACGGTTCGCGTTTGCGGTTTGATAATCCGACGACTCTCGAAGGTGTCGAACGGACGAGAATTGGCGTATTCCAAAATATTGAAAACGTCATTGACGTAAATTTTGCAATTTAATCGCTTATCAAAAAAGGATTTTTGCAAAATCATATCAATCGTGAAGTTTTGCTCAGAGATGTAAAAGGCATCGGCGTAACGCGAATTGTAGCGCGCATTCAATTCAAAACTTGAGGTCGCATTGAGTTTAAATATATTATTGAGGCGGAAGTAGTAGGTCAGTTGTTCAAAGCTGTCTATACCTTCATCGTTAGTAAACTTACGTTGAAAAATACCTCCGCTTCCTTTTAAATACCACCATTTCGTCAAGTTGCCGTAGCGGTTATAACTCAGTCCGACATTGGTCTGTGCGCCCGCATTGAACGGTTTGTAAAAAGCGGTTTCGCCTTCCAATAAGTAGATGCCATTAATCGCATCCACCGTGCGGCGGAGATAGATAGAAAACCGTTGATTTTTTTGATTAAAATCTAAGGCTACGCGGTGGATGTATTCGGGCGTTAAATCGGGATTCCCGAGTTCAAAACGGAAGTCGGTAATTTTGAGGACGTTATTGTTGATACGAAAAAAAGGTGGGCGGCTAAGGCGTTTGGAATAATTTAAAGCTAGACTGTTTTCATCATTCAAATCATGCGATAAATACAGATTTGGCAACCAATCCAAATAACGTTGCTCAATTACGTCTTCCACCAAGCGATCCGTGCGTAGTAGATTCGTAAACTCAGCACGTAGTCCCGCTTCTACATAAGTTTTTTCGCCAATTTTCTGACCCAATGAAAGATAAGCAGCGGGTACATTTTCCTGATAATTAAAAGCATTGGAGCGGTCATTGCGCACCCAAATTTCATCCTCTAAAAACTCGGACAGCAACGCGTTTTCGCGAATCGTCCCCGTCCATTTCGCACCTGTTGCTAATTGAATCGTATTAAATATTTTACGTTAAAAATCCAGTTGCAAACTATAAATATCGGTTAAGGCGGTCACTAAATTACGTTCGGTATTATCATCGTAAAATTGCTGTTCGTAACGTGACGTATTTTGATTATCAGAATTAAAATCTTGGAGCGCATAATCGGCATAAATCGCCAATTTCGTTCCATTCGTATCAATTTCCCCTTGATAATTTGCGGTTAAGTTCAACAAATCCGCTGCCCGGTTTTCGATTAAACTAGCGGTTCCACTATCCAATAATTCTTGCTGATTTGTTATTTGTACGGCGTTATTATTTTCACTTAACCGACGATGATTACGCCCGTAGGCTTCTATACCCAAAGTGTGATTTGGCGCAGCATCTACGACAAATCCTAATTGATAAGTTTGATTGGAACGAGCTGATGCCCAGCCGCCAATTTCGTTTAAAAAATTGCCCGTTTCGAAGTAATCAATACTGGCATTATGACGCGTCAATGCCGTTTGATCACTGTAACTATAATTCCCATAAATGTTCCATTTCTCTGCGCCGTAGTTGAAATTAATTGTTCCAAAAGCACGGTAATCATCATCCGGTTTGAACGTATATTCGCCCCGAACATTTCCAGCTAAACCGACCGCTTTGCGTTTCAAAATAATATTAATCACACCACCCGCCGTCGTACCATCCACATTTGCCGACAGGTGATTTTGAATTTCAATGCTTTTGATGTTATTGGAATTCATATTGGCGAGATAATTCGCTAAATCTGCGCCTGAAAGGTTGGTAATGCGTCCATTTATTTTGATAATCGCGCGTTCGTTACGCAGCGAAATATTACCATCAGGATCGACCAAAATATTCGGCGAACGTTGCAACACTTCCATGCCATCAAAGCCTTCGCGTAAAGGACTTTGCGCCACATTAAAAACCAGTTTATTGTCTTGTTTTTCGATAATTTTCCGCTCAGCGGTCACCACAATTTCGTCTAATTCATTGGTCGTATTTTGTAATTGAATATCGCCCAAATCAGTATCTTTTTCAATTGTAATTTGCTGTTGCCAATCGTCAAAACCGACATAGCTAATCGTTAGTTCGTATTGTCCTGATTGTGGTAAATTGAGTGCAAATTTTCCTTCTAAATCGCTAATCGAACCAATTTGCAAACTGCTATCAGCAATAGCTACAGCATAAATATTAGCAAACTCAATGGCTTGATTTTTAGAATCTTGCACTTGTCCATTGAGCGTGATTTGGGCAATTAAACAATCAACAGAAAATAAGTATAAAACACTGATTATCAATATTTTAAAACATATAATTCGATTTAGTATCATAGGTGAATTTTAGAAAAATAGTGGCGAAAATCAATATGACAGACGCATAAGGAAGTGAAAGGTTACACCGTGCTGGTAGTAAAGGCTTTAGCCTCGGCTATTCAAAATGAAGAAACATTTACCCTGCATTTTTATGAAACGCGGAGTTCACGGAGGCGCGGAGTTTTCTACTTCAACACGCACAAAGCTTATATTTTAGTTCGCGGAGGATTTTTTCTTACGAAAAAAATTAAACGGAATACGCGGAAAAATGCGGGGTATAAGTTTTGCTCAATGCTGGATATTTTGAACAGCCGAGGCTAAAGTCTTTGCTACCAGCTGCTCAAATTTACTGCTCGTGATTTATTCCAAAAAATTTATGTGTTCACCTACCATTTTCTATTGCTCAACTCCCATTTTAGTCGTTTAGCTTTATTTTCTGGTCGTTCGCTTCAAAAGCAAGTGTTTTTTTCTTAAAAATCCTATTTTACTGCCTATGAAACGCGTTGTTATTCATCTATTATTTTGGACGGCGATTTGTATCTGGCGAGCAAAGGGGGATTATTACCTTGGTGCTCCGCTGTATAAATTTATCTGGCACAATGTACTCCGCTTACCACCCATGGTTATCGCGACCTATGTGGTAATTTATCAGCTGTTACCGCGTTTTATTATCGAAAAAAAAGAGTATTGGAAGTTTGCACTGGGATTTGCGATCACCTTTGGATTATCTTTTACGGTTGATGAATGGATTATCAAATCGCCTTTTATGTTTGAGTGGTTGGATATTACGACCCATGAAGAATATTTAGTATTCAAACCTGTCCATCCGTTTAGAAATTCCTTTGCGCTGTTGTCCATTATTGGCTTAGCAACAATGATTCGCTTTTTTAAATTATTCCGCGAGAAAGAGCAGCGCGAAAGTCAATTGATTCAAGCCCAGTTAGAAACTCAACACGCCTTTTTGAAAGCACAAGTTAATCCGCATTTTTTGTTCAATGCCTTAAATAATTTGTACAGTATGGCGGTGCAAAAAAAGGAAACCGAAATTGCGGATGGATTGGAAAACTTATCGGGCATTATGCATTATTTGACGTACGAAAGTGGGTCGAAATTTGTCCCTTTAGCGCAAGAAATTCAACTCATCGAAAACTATATCGCTATCCAACAATTACGCATCGCGGAGGACGATGAAATTACCATTTCGTTTAATGTAGCAGGTGATATTCAAGGCATACAAATTGCACCTGTAATTTTATTACCACTTGTCGAAAACGCATTTAAACACGGCATGAAACCTACGCATAAATCGCTGATTAGCATACAATTAGCAATTAGTGGCACGCGTCTTTATTTTAAAATTAATAATACGGTGTTTGAAAAATCGGCGCAGGAAATTAGTGAAAAAGGAATTGGTTTAGAAAATGTACACAAGCGATTAGAATTGATTTATCCCGAGCAATTTACATTAAATTCGCAAGCAGAAAATGGTTATTTTCAAACGATTTTGCAATTGCCAATAATATAGTTGATAATGTTAATTGAGTTGATCAAGTTACTGCTCATCAACACAATCAACTAGTCAACCTAATCAACTTACCTCATGCTCTCAGCCTACATCATCGAAGACGAAATTCGCGCCATTGAGTTGCTGCAAAATTACCTCGAACGCATTGATTATTTGCGTTTGGTGGGAACGGCGCGGAATCCATTGACGGCGTTTCACTATTTGCAGGAACATCCCATCGATGTGATTTTTTTGGATATCAATATGCCGATTTTGTCGGGTTTGGAGTTGTATAGAAATTTGCAATATCCGCCACAAGTGATTTTCACGACCGCCTATCCTGAGTATGCGGTAGAAGGTTTTAATTTGCAGGCGGTCGATTATTTATTGAAACCCATAACCTTTCCGCGATTTCTGCAAGCTTGTGAACGGCTACGACAACAGCAGAAAAAAGGAACAACTGATCCTGCGGTCGCAACGGGTCAATTTAC
>JBGCES010000345.1:0-1234 GCA_045106545.1 Saprospiraceae bacterium | reverse complement strand
TCCTACTCCCGCCGATTATTCCGCAAATCCGTATCCGCCAACAAATAATGCGGATCAATTACCACTGCTTTAGGCGCAGTTTTAGTTTTAATAACTAATTGATTATCAATTTGTTGAATCAATTTTTTGTCTAAAAATATCAATTCTTCCTTTTCATCGTAAACGCCAATTTCAATGTAGTCACGCAGTGGTAAAGAATGTAATAACTCCATATGTTGATGACTCAGTGAATCCCTTCCGTTGTCACTAAAATATTTTTCTCCAGCTTCGTTCAAACGATATTTGCTAATTAGAAAATCGACTTTGATCTCGTGCTGTCCATCGGCTAATTTCTCGCTTGTCCAATCGACCACTTGATTATCGTACAACGTGACCGTTTCAAACCAATCGTGGAGTAAATAGCGCAGCGAATCGGGCGTTTGTGCTTTCAGCATTTCTATTAATTCCAAAGAAGTCGTGTAGGTTTCGGTTTGAAAAGCAACTTTATCCACGTAGGTTTTAATCATGTGATTTAAAGTGTCTTCGCCGATGTAATTCGCGAGTGAATGAAGCGCGACTGCGCCTTTCGGATAATGCAAATAATTTTCTTTGGGATAAGATAAGGACAAGGGACTTTCTGCCCGTCGCAAACGCGAACGATAAGACAGATAACCTTCCAAATTTTCTTTGACAAAAAGTAGCGATTGCGTTTCATTTTTGTAATGTTTTTTAACCATTACATTTACGTATTCTGCCAGACTTTCTACGATCATTTTTGCGCCGCGCGTATCGGCAGGAATGACCTGATTGCCCCACCATTGATGCGCGACTTCATGTACCGTAGTTCCAAAAGCATAATCATTTTCAGTATCATCCGTATCGTCGATTTTGGCAATAAAACCAGCACCTTCTCCTGCTGGAATCGTACCTGGAAAACCGTGCGCGGTTGCGCCGTTGATTTGTGAAAATTCTACCATCCGCAAATGGTCAAATTGGTATGGACTAAAGTGCTGGCTACAATATTCCAAACTCGCTTTCATACCCGCCAAAATGCGGTCAATATTATAGGCATGATCGGGATGATAATACACTTCCAATTCAATATCTTCCCAACGGTCGCGTTGTACGCCGTATTCACCCGAAGTGAATATATAGGCAAGCGGCATCGGGCGATTCATTTGATAATGGAAATAGTGGCGGTCGCCTTCTGTCCATTCGCGTTGTAATCTTCCATTGCTAATCGCAACTTGATCTG
>JBGCES010000344.1:0-9742 GCA_045106545.1 Saprospiraceae bacterium | reverse complement strand
AAAACCGCCATTGGTGCGACCGAATCTGTTACTTGGGAACACGTCAAATCAACTACTGAACTAGTCGAACGACTCAAAAAAGACGGCTACCAAATTATCGGCGTAGAGCAAGCGGAACAGAGTGTAATGCTCAACGAGTTTTCAATGGATGTTTTCAACGTATGGATTGGAATGCCGTGCGCCCAATCCGTTTCGTTTGCCAGGTATTGGTGAATGCTGGGGATGTCTAGTTTGGTTTTGTCCGTTGAGATGGTGTAGTCGTTTTTGTGGGTTTCGCGGATTTGCATTTTTGTTCTTTTTATGCGAACGGTTTACTTACTGCTCGCGCGATGTTTTTAACTCAGCCTGCCCGTATGGGTGCGTGTCGCGGTGAGCAGCTTTGACGTGCACTTCTAACGTGGCACGAGTTGAAAACATCGCGCCAGCGATCCGGTTAAACTGAGTGCCAGCGGGGCATAAAGCCGAGTTATATCCATAAGACTTGTTTGTAAATAAAGATTAAAAATATGATTTTAAGTAATTCTAAAATTCCAAAGTCCTGCGGCAATAGCCATTACGTCATCATCAAAATTCAATTTCTTGTTCCGAAATTTGTAGACTAAAATATTGTAGCGTTTGATGCCAGCAATAGCATTTTCTACGAAAATTCTAAGCCTACTTTTTTCGGTGTTTTCCTCCTTTTGTTTTGGGGTTAGTATCGGGTCAGGATTCTTCTTAGATTTTCTTGGTTTTTTATGAGGTATTTCCACTTCTCCTTGGTAATCTTTTTGAATCCCAACGTATCCCAAATCAACCCAAATCTTGAGTAATTCAAACCAGTTTAACTCAGGTGGAAATTCTTCTTTTAGCAAAGCATAATCATGGAAACTTCCTTGGGTGGTAAGCCCCAAAAATAGAACGAATTTTTGAACGGTTGTTATCACGGTATTTTTTGCCATATATCTTTTTTTTTACCGCTGTACATTGCATTACGCTTTTCGGAATCCTGATACCTAAAATGCTCTCTTTCAGTGGCATCTATCAATATTTCGGATACTCCACCTAGTGATTCTAAATAGGTCTGGAGTTCTTCGGGAGACTCAAAAGAACGCTTGGGCATCACCTTCAATTTTTCTAATGAAAGTTGTAATAAGGGCATCAATTTGTGAAGATGAATATTTGCCGTAGAACTAGCCATTCCGAAACGGTCTCCTAGGAGGTCAAAAGTCGGATATGCTTTGAGATAATAAAGCACGAATAATAGTTTTATTTCTGTGGTAGGAAGGACAGATTTACGACCTCCTCCAGCTTTACGTTTACGTACTTTAGCAGGGGTATTTTTAGCTTGGTAGTCATCATAAACTACACGAAATATTTCTAGTAATAATTCATATTTTTCAATGCCTAATCCAGTTAGAGATTTTAGGCGACGCTCATTATTTATTCCTAAAGGTAGTTTTCTCATTGTAATGCTGTTTTTAATTCTTTTTACAAAACTCGCATTTTTTGAAAAACTAAATAAATAATTAATTTTCATATGACTTTTTATTATTTACAAACAAGTCTATAAAAGAGCATTTAACTTAATACTTTTTTGATTCTACGGGCTGCTTGATTTTAAAGGCTTATTTCTATAAAAAACAAGCAAAAAAGTAGCTAGACTTTTTTTGATACACTTTTGCTATCAGTTACCTCCATATCTATCGCCAATATTCAATCCCTGAACAATGCCGTTAATTAATATCCTCAATCAACAGCAGATTAACGATTATGAGCAACCGCCAATTTTTACTGCTGCTCAGCGAAAGCATTTCCTGACCATGCCGCTTTCGGTTAAAGAAAAGGTAGACTCCTTTGCCAACACAACTAATCAAATCGGTTTCCAGTTAATGTTTGGTTATTTTTTAGCGCGTAAGCGATTTTACTTTAAGGAACAATTTCGCCAAAAAGATATTCAGTTTTTGTGTAAGCGAATGGGCGTTTTATCTTTTGCCTTCACCATTGGGCAATATCGCCAGACTACTTATACGCGCCACCGAAATATCATCCTACAATATTTTGCTTTTGAAAACTACCAGCCTAGTATCCACGATCACCAATTGATGAAAGCGGTTGAATCCCAAATCTATGCTTGGGAAGACAACGAACGTATTTTCAGATTTATCCTAGAATGGTTAATCTTTCGGCAAATTGAGTTACCGACCTATCATTATCTGCAAACTATTATTACTACCGCTACTCGGGATCGTAATCAGAAGATTCGCCAAAGGTTTAATTTACTGCTCAATGATTATCATCGACAGGCTTTGGATGTACTGTTGGAAAAACAAACTATCGCAGGTCAGCAAACCTACCGTATTTGCGAAGGATCCAAGCTGTATTCTTGCTCGGATGCCTTCGTTTTGCCCACCTCCAAATCATCCAATATATTTGGTAATCTACATAGTAGAAGGTGCGTTTAGACACTATATGTCGGTGATATAATGCCCACCCACGAATAATTGGATTGAGTTGATAAATTAGTTGTAGCGTTTTGGCAGTACGGTTTTTATGGATTACCTCTCTTACCTTTTTGAGCAATGATTTAACGCTATTCTTGCTAGGCTTAATCAGTAGTTTACCCTTGTATTTCCTGACGTTGCAAGCCTTTGAGTGTCCTAAGCTTGTTCAAGCTGACGATCTTTATCAGAGATTCACTTGTGTTCTTCTTATTGCTCTCCCTAGCACCCAATAATTTGACACTAATTATTATGATTACTCCCTCGCGGTTTCATCTAAGGTTACATTGTCATCCGAGCTTTGCACCTTGCCGTTACCAGCAACGCACATCGGACTAGGGAACTGTTAGCAACATAACAGGTCAACGTATCTTTGTTTAATGCTAGACAGTTGACAATATATGAAAGCGACTTCTTGTCGCACTACCTTTTGCTCGCTATATTGATGGAGACCCAAGTTTCTGTTCCAACATTACTCGTACCCCCACTAGATCTTACTCAAGACCATATTCTAGCTGCCGAAAAAATGTACTTGGAAGGAATACCGACCCAAATTATTGCTCAGATGCTACAAATACATAAACATACGATTTACCAATATCTGAAGAAACGGAGTATTAAATTAAGTTGAATCGGTGAGAAGAGTGTTTATGCAAAATAGCGTGTCAATTTTTATGCAAGTTAGCGTGTAAAATGACAAAACGTAAAAAGCGTATAAAAACACCGAAAATTATTATCTTTCAACTATCAGGCTTCTCTGTAATAAGATAGTATGGTTCAAACAGCAACTTCATGAAAAAAGAAAGAGTAATTCCTATTACCAAACCTAGTGTCTATGATGAATTTCATTTTGGAAAAGTGAAATGGACACAACAGTTTCCCGCCGAGCAACATTTATTTCATATTAGTAGATTAGAAGACTTCAGAGATAAAATGATTTTTCCCTTACCACCTCACCGAAAAGTTGTCAATGACTTAATTTTTATCACCAAAGGGAAAAGTATTCGGAATAAAGGACTGAACAGTTATCCATTTAATGAGCATCAATTTTTCTTTTTACCCGCACTGCAAATTACGGAACATCAATTTATGAGTGAAGATGTAGAAGGATTTTATCTCCATTATTCTTCCGAAATATTAGGTGAATATAACCATATTTTAAATCAGTTTTCCTTTCTCAAATTTTTAGAGCATCCCGTTGTCAGTATTCCTGAGGTAGCAGTACCTACGATATTGAATATTCTTAATCGTATGGAGGAATTATATGTAAATTGGAAAAAAACGAATTTAAATTTGGTTGTCTTTTATCTGTTAACTCTATTTGCAGAAGTAAATCAGTACTTGGTCAAGCCAGAAAAAAAAACCAGAAAAAATACCGCGACGCTGCTAACAGAACAATATAAAGACGCACTCACTAAACATATATATCAAAAACAGACGGTGCAAGAGTATGCGGAATTATTATTTGTAACCCCTAACCATTTGAATAAATGTGTTAAGCAAACTATCAATAAAACCGCAAAAGATCTACTGAACGACATGTTGATTTTAGAAGGGAAATCATTACTAAAATACTCTAATCTTTCTATTGCAGAAATTGCGGAGAAATTATACGGTCGCACTTCCAGTAATTTCTCCCGCTTTTTTAAAAGCCAGACAGGCATGACACCCAAACAGTATGCAAAAGGCTAGTTATTATCCTTGGTTTATGATTTAGATCCACTCACCTAACGTTTCTGATTTTGGGCAACCTCTGTTCAACAGTATTTGTATAAATAAATTTATCAACAAGCAATGATTTTTGTCACACATATCTAAATTGATTGATTTTGAATACTATTTGCCTTTTTTTGAATCACTCTTAGAATAGTTTATATCTAAATTTGTGTAGAGAAATCAACATAAAATTTTGTATTGTATACATTTTATGAAACTATTATTCAAATTAAGAGCATAAGTGTTTTTTTATTCGTGTTTGTTTTTTCTTTTATTCAGTTCTAATTAGTAAATAATTACTGAATTTGAATAAAGAAGGACTACTTAAAAATGCTTAATTCTTCTAAAATTTACTTATTTATGAAAAACCTGAGTAATATTTCTACAAAGAAAAAAGAACAACAAACAACCTATTTTCTTACTTCTATGAAAGGAAATAAATCACTTCTTACTTTACTGCTCTTTTTTCTAGGATCTTATTCTTTTTTAAATGCTCAGATTTCTGGTAAGGTAATATCTGAATCTGGAGAAGGCTTGATTGGTGCAAATGTGATCGTAAAGGGTACTAGCAATGGTACAGTTACTGACCTTGACGGTAATTTTTCATTACCAAATGCAGAATCAGGAGTAATGTTGTCAATATCCTACACGGGTTATTCCGATCAAGAAATAGCTGCGAGCAACAACATGGTCGTCACCCTCATTGAAGGCGAAACCTTTGATGAAGTAGTCGTTACGGGTGTTTTTGATGCTCGAACAAAAATGGAGTCTTCCATTGCCATTACTACAATCAATTCCAAACAATTGGAAAGAGTCGCATCTACTAGTGCTGCGGATTTGCTCAAAAATATTCCCGGCGTTTTTGTGAATCAGGCCCGTGGTGAAATTTGGAACTCTGTGTATTCCAGAGGATTATCCGCTAATTCAATTGATAATATAAATGGATACCGATATGTGTCTTTGCAGGAAGACGGTTTGCCGGTAACAAACGTAGAATTGTTCCCTGATTTATTTTTACGAGCAGATGCCATGACCAAACGCGTAGAAGCTGTACGAGGTGGAACCGCTTCGATTCTTGGTGCTAATGCTCCTGGTGGTATTTTCAACTATGTATCCAAAACGGGTGGCAATGAATTTGCCGGAGAGGTGAGAGCAAAATATGGACTTGAAGGCAATGTTCAAAATCCATATTACCGCGCTGACTTTAACGTAGGCGGACCACTTGCCAAAGGCTTGACCTACAACATAGGGGGTTTTTATCGTCAATCTGACGGAGCGAGAGATCGTGGATACCCTTTAAATAAAGGTGGACAAATTAGAGCTAATTTGGTTAAAAAATATGATTCTGGATCTTTTAGGTTGAACCTAAAATACTTGAATGACAAGAATGATAGAATGGCTTTCGTTCCATCTACCAACTGGCAAGACCCGCAAATAGCGGAAGGCTTTTCCCAGTATGATTCGTATGCACTCTATGATTTCTCTATAGATATACCTTTCAATGAAGATGGTAATAGAACCTTTAACTCCACAGACTTAGTACATAGCATTGACCGTGCCGTTGGCTTCAATTGGACACAAGACCTTGGCAATGGATTTTTGTTGAAAAATGACTTCAAGTATTCTAGAAAAGGTGATGAAAGAAATGCTACTGCGGTAGTAACGCCAATCAGCACTACCAGCTTTTTATTTTACGCTATCCCTGGTTTGTTTGGTGGGCCTAATCCAGCTAGGACAGGAACCTATCGTTTTGCCGATCCAAGAACAGGACAGGAATTCGGTACGGTAGAATTAATTCCTAATGTAGGACCTAATGCAGTGCCTGGACCACCAGCAATTCTTATCCCTGGAGACAATAATAATTTCCCTGGATCGAATGTGCAACCCAATTCATTGCTTTTCATGCCAATGTTCTATCAAGACATACAAAGAAATGAAATTGCTAATCAATTAGTACTTAGCAAGAAGATGGAGAAAATGAGTTTTAACCTTGGAAGTTTTTATAGTCGTTCTTCTTTAGATGTGACGAACTGGAGTAAAGGAATGGGCTTGAGCGGTGGTTTGATTCAAGATCGTCCCGTACCAGCACAAATTACCTTGGACGCAAATGACGGCAACACCTATGAAGTTACTAGCCCAGAAGGATTTATGAATGTGGGCTGGTCAGGCTCCGACAATGGTGAAACTACTCAAGGCATTTTTGCTCTTTTCTTGGGACACAACTGGGAGATGACACCAAGACTTAATTTGGATTGGGGCGTTAGATATGAAAATGTAAATTCTGAAGGATTCAATACGATAGGTGTGGAAAATCCACGTCAGGGAGATTCTTCTTTTGGAGGACGTGATGGAAACCCGTTAACGCTTTGGGACAATGGCGGAGGTACAGAAGGCGCTCCAGTGAATTATGATTTTAACTTGAATAGTATATCTTTGAGTGCAGGTTTGAATTATAGAATTAATGAAAATAATGCTATTTACGGACGGTTCGCTCTTGGTAACAAAGCACCTTCCACCTTCTTCTACTTAGATCTCAACGATGATATATTGGTAACGGACTTGGTAGAAAACAACCCAACACTTTTGGAGGGAATTACGCAGGTAGAAGTAGGGTATAAAGTAAATACTAAAAAGTTGAGATTGGTGGCTACTCCATTTTACAGTCTGTTACAAAATGTTCCAAATATTCAAACTTTTTCACGCCAAGATGGCACCCGTTATTCACCACTTTACCAGTTTAATGAATACACGACAGTCGGTATTGAACTAGAAGCAGCCTATAACATCACTGACCGCTGGTTGGTTAGAGCTAATGCCGTTTTTCAAAATTCTACGGCTGACAAATATACTACTTGGGATGAAGGAAGAGATGGACCCGAGGATGATACCATTATAGATTATTCCGGAAATGAAGCCGATAACAGTGCAAACGTTATTTTCAACATTAATCCAATTTATAATGGTGATAAGTTTTATGCCTCTCTAAACTATAGTTATATGGCCGAAAGACAGGCAAACGTTCCAAATTCTTTCACATTACCAGCTTTTAGTACAGTAGATTTAGCATTTGGCTACGACTTTTCAGAAAAATTTGGTTTACAGTTGAACATTAATAACGTTTTTGACAAATATGGTATTTTGGGTTGGCAAGGGCCAGGTGGATTCCCTGCTGCATTAAATAGAGATGGATTCTCTCCTGAATTTATTGCGAATAATCCAAATGCTATCTTTTCAACGCAAGGAAGTATGCCACGATCTGTTTTCTTGACTGCGACCGTGAGGTTCTAAGAAAAGAGTCGGTGTAAATTTATAAGTAAAAATTTAAATGAGGCATCTATTCTGTAAAAGCAATAGATGCCTCATTTTTCTTTATCCATTGTGCAAATCCGTTTTAAAATATTAATTATGAGAGCATTAATTATTAGTTTAATTATTCTCCTTTTTGCAAATTGTTCCAACTCCGTTGAAAAGCAAGAAGTAGATCAAAAGGCTACTATCGCAACTGCAAAAAAAACCAATATTGTCCTAATTATGGCGGATGATATGGGCTTTTCTGATCTTGGTAATTACGGCTCAGAAATAAGTACGCCAAGTCTTGATCGCTTGGCATCGGAAGGTACTCGATTAAAAAGATTTTATACGAATACCATTTGTTCCCCTTCACGTACCAGTTTGCTCACTGGTCAATATCCACACAAAGCAGGTATTGGTTTTTTTAATGATGACTTAGGTATGCCTGGGTATGAAGGTCACATTAACAAAGAATCGTTGACTTTAGGTGAGGTGTTTAAAAATGGAGGCTATTCTACTCACATGTCTGGTAAATGGCACGTAGGTAATAAAAAACCACATTGGCCTTTACAGCGTGGGTTCGATAATTTCTTTGGTTTTTTAGATGGTGGTGCCAGTTATTTTGACACCAAACCGTTGCTGAAAGGACCACCCTCAAAAGCATATTTATACGAAGGTAATGAGGTCTATAATATTGATAAAGAAGATTTTTATTTAACAGATGAATTGACCGATAGAGCTATTGAATTTGTAGAAAATACGCCGGAAGAAAAACCCTTCTTTCTGTATATGGCTTATAATTCTCCGCACTGGCCCCTGCATGCAAAACCTGAAGATATTGCTAAGTATAAAGGAAAATATGATGCTGGATGGGACAAGCTACGGGAACTCCGTTTTGAAAATATTAAAAAATTAGGGCTTGTAGAGGAAGACTGGAATCTTGTAAAAGATAAATCCCTTCCGCTTTGGAATACCCTCAGCGATGAAGAGAAAAAGGATTGGACTTTGAAAATGGAAGTTTACGCTGCCATGGTAGATAATTTAGACCAAAATATTGGTAAGCTCCTGAACTACTTAGGCACCACGGGTCAATTGGATAATACCGTAGTTATTTTCCTTTCAGATAATGGAGCTGAAAATATGGATGTCGGTAAAATGCCTTTTACGGTTCATAGAAATGAAGGCCCAGTTGGTACAGCGGGTTCTATGGAGGCTTACACCAAAAAATGGGCGCAAGTATCAAATAGCCCACTCAGAAGTTACAAATCATCTCCTTATGAAGGTGGTACGGCGACTCCGTTCATCATACGGTATCCAGGTCAAAAAGGAGCGGGTAAGGTTTTGAAAGGTGGTGTCCATGTGGTGGATATTATGCCCACATTATTGAGTATTGCCCAAGTGGATTACCCGGAAACTTATAATGGCATAAAAACGAATACGCTGGCAGGCGAAAGTTTCTTGCCCTTGTTAGAAGGTGAAGACTGGAATAGAGCGCAACCTATTTGTTTTGAATGGTTCGGTGACCGTGCGGTATGGCTTGGAGATATGAAGGGCGTTCGTCAATACAAGAAGGACTGGGAACTATATGACCTTTCCAAAGATAGAACAGAATCGAATGATATTGCAGCCGAACAACCGGAAATGGTTGCTAAAATGGATGCTATTTATAAAGAATGGGCAAGTGCGAATGGCGTGTTGGATTGGAATGACGAAATGACTAAAAAATCAGGATTCAGAAAACACCCACATTAAAAAATGAGATTGGACAATGGCGTTTTTAAAACTTGTACACAAGGAGACATCATTGTACAGCAAGGAACGATTCACCTTTGGCGCAACCCAAGCGAAACGGAAATTTGCCGAATCATTTTTGTACTTATAGAAGCCAAGCCTTTTGAAGTGGACGGAAAACCGTTGGCTGACCATTAATTAACTAACCTAACTAAGAAAATGAAAAAAGGATTTTTTAATTACGAAAACGGATTAGTCGCCGTCATGGCGTTGACCTTCGGAATATTGTTTTTTGACCGTTTAGCGCTTAATTACTTAGTTCCTTATGTCGCAAAAGACCTTAATCTTAACAATACCCAAATTGGATTACTGGCAGCAGGATTGTCTTTGGCTTGGGCTTTTTCGAGCTATTTTACAACCGCTTGGTCAGAGTCGAAAAACAAAAATAAATTCACTTTTATACTGGCGGTTTTCATCTTTTCTATATGTTCTTTTGGCTCGGGGATGGCGATAGGTTTTGGTACTTT
>JBGCES010000343.1:0-14445 GCA_045106545.1 Saprospiraceae bacterium | reverse complement strand
GTGTCTGAGCATTAGCGTTTGCAAACGCAAAACATAGCACTGCTACCGCAAAAAATTTAGATAGGTAATTTTTTAGCATAACAAAAATTTAAGTTAAGAAAATTCGGATTGTTGCGTAAACTATGGGTACTGATTAATAGCTGTAAAAAATTGAAATCAATAAAATGTTGTTAATTGAAAAAAAATCTTACATGACTTTTAATAAAGTACGAATAGAATACCGCAATTGGTTACTAAATAAGGAAGGAAGAGAAACCAGAGTGATTTAAAAGGTAGAATCTAAAAGGACGAAGGTAGAAGTTAACATTCTATCACTTTTTTATTCTGGCTTTTCATTCCGCTATATGGAAAAGAACCTCAGATCAATTGTTGACAATTATATCTAAGGTCGCAATTTATTATTGTTGGAGTGACAGATATTACAGCGCGAGTAGCGGAATATATGAGTTGAATGAAAATGGGAAATTTGCTTTGGCATAAATTGAATTAATAGTGAGTTGGCTAACAAAATTGTTTTTAAGTCAATATCAGTGCTGAAAGTAGTTTCAATTATCGGGGAAGAAAAATTTCCTAATGTCTTCAGTAGTGTAAATTAGTAAATAAAATATGTATAAACAAGTGAAAATTGGTCGAGTAGCGGCTAAAAACCTAAGGAGATAAAGCTGAATTTGATAAATAGTTAGACTTTCACAGTTAAACGACTTCGCAAATTTGTAAAAAATATTCTATTATTCTAACATTTACTGAAATAAATATAATGAAAAAAATAGAGTAACGGTGGTTTATTGGGTTTGGTCGTGGAGATGACAGACTAAATCGTACGCTGGGAAACACAAAAAGATAGTAGTAAATAAAGGAACTTAAAAATAAGTTTTTTGTAAATATATAACACGTCCCCCTTTTTTGTAATTTCGTTTTTTTGCTGACCAATATTAAACTGATAAATGAATTTTCAAGATAAAAACGTATTGATCACGGGTGGTTCTCGTGGAATCGGTAAGGCGACCGCGATTGCATTTGCGGAAGCAGGCGCAAGAGTGGCAATAAATTTCCGAACTAATAAAAACGCCGCAATGGAAACGGTGAGTTTACTAAGTGGAAATGGTCACTTTGCCATCAAAGCAGACATTGGTCATCCACCAAGCGTAGAAAAACTGTTGGATAAGGTAGTAGAGATAATGGGAAGTATTGACATTGTTGTTAATAATGCGGGTATCCACGAAGAACATCCTGCGGATGGAGTAGATTATGAAACATGGCAACGCGAATGGCTGAAAACCCTGCAAGTTAACCTAGTTGGACCAGCAAACGTAAGCTACTGCGCTGCGCAACACATGATTCGACAAGGGGGTGGACGAATTGTAAATGTATCTTCGCGGGGAGCTTTTCGGGGCGAACCTACCCAACCTGCCTACGGCGCAAGCAAAGCAGGCTTGAATTCAATGAGCCAATCACTGGCACAAGGGTTAGCAAAGCATAATATTTTTGTGGGAGTTGTCGCGCCTTGTTTTGTTGAAACCGATTTGACCCGTTCTATTTTAGAAAGCGAAAGGGGAGCAGGAATCAAAAATCAAAGTCCATTGAAAAGAGTCGCTCGCCCGGAAGAAGTTGCCAAAGGAATCTTGTTTCTTGCTGCGGAGGGAACAGAATTTATGACGGGAGCTATTTTGGATATTAATGGGGCTAGTTATTTGCGATCTTAATCTTCGTCACTAATGTGAAATAACTTGTTTCGAAGTATTTTGGAAGATTATTGTGTAAGGTGTGATTTCTCGTTTCGGAGCGTTCTTCGAGTTTTTATATCCATCTATCGAATCATCTCTGCCCACCTGATAAAACCTTTTAACTTAGAGTAATCTAATAGCCAAGCTAAAAGAGTTGCAGGCTATAGAGGTATCCAACATCCCCAATCCAATATCCAGCATCCATCTATTTCCATTACACATTATCCATTCATTTTGACGACCTTATTTAAAATTATCTTTGAAAGTATCGCGCAAGCCACTGGGCAACTGACGGGGAATAAATTGCGTACTTTCCTCTCTCTTCTAGGTATTTCTATTGGTATTTTTTGCATTATCGGTGTAGATGCCGCAGGAGGTCCGCTCGAGAGAAAAGTAAGCGGGAGGTTGCAAAAACTTGGCGATGACATTGTCTATGTCAAAAAGTGGACTTGGACAGACGTGAGTGGTTCGTGGTGGGATTATATCAAAAGACCCAATCCCGATCACGGCGAATTTGAGGTCTTATCGGAACGGATGAATACGACTCAACTTACGTCCTTTCACGTCGCGATTGGTTTTAGAACTTTAAAGTGGAAATCGAATAGTGCAGAAAACAATGTTCTGATCGGGGCTTCTCAGAATTTTATCAAAATGTTTGCGGTAGAATTTGCTAAGGGGCGTTATTTTTCACCGAGTGAATACCGTAGTGGCGCAAATAAAGTGGTAATCGGTTATAAAGTAGCGGAGAATCTTTTTGGAGAGGTGGAAGCGGTTGGAAAGACAGTAAAAATGGCAGGGCAGAAGTACGAAATTATTGGAGTGATTGCCAAAGCGGGAAAAGATTTAATCAATCCACTGGACTTTGACGATTGTATCGTCGTTTCTTATACCAGTGCGAGTCGGTTAGTCAACTTAAAAGCGACACAGGTTTTTGATACTTCCATTACTTTAAAAGCGAAAGAGGGGATTCCGCTGCAAGTGATGAAAGACGAGGCGACAGGTATTTTGCGCTCGGAGCGTCGGTTGCGACCTAAGGAAAAAGATTCATTTTCATTGAACGAATTATCGATGATTTCTAGCTTTTTTGATGGCTTTTTCAGTGTATTGAATACGATTGGTTTTGTAATTGGAATATTCGCCATCCTAGTTGGTGGTTTTAGTGTAGCCAATATTATGTTCGTTTCCGTAAAGGAACGTACTAACATTATTGGTATTAAAAAAGCATTGGGCGCAAAGAAATATATTATTCTGCTAGAATTCCTAATTGAATCTGTGATACTCTGTATCATTGGTGGTTTGGTCGGGTTGGCGTTGGTTTTTGGTGTTTTACAAATATTAACCAATGCCCTAGATTTTGAATTGTTCCTTTCGTCGGCTAATGTTTTATATGGTTTAATCTGGTCGGTAGCAATTGGAATGGTCGCAGGTTTAATTCCAGCATTTCAGGCAGCGAGTATGGATCCTGTGGAAGCGATGCGGCAGTAAGTAAAAAATAAAATCATAAAAAAAACGTGTTGATTTCTGAATTGAAATCAACACGCTTTTTATTTCTACTAATTGGCGCAAGCCAATTAATTTTCGATTATTGACTTTGCAATGGAATATCCGCACCACCTTCTAAGCCAGTAGTAGAACCAACCATCAAAGCAATAACGATACAAAGTACGAATAGCGCAATCGCTAGTCCCCAAGTAATTTTTTCAATGAAGTCAGTGGACTTAGCAGCACCGAACATTTGGTTAGAAGCATTACCTCCAAACGTTGAATCGATTCCACCACCTTTTGGGTTTTGATTTAATACTGCACCCATCAGCAGTACACACACTAAAGCCGTAAAAACGGTCATTGCAGTAAGCATTTTTTTTGTAGTTTGTAGTTTTTAGTTCGCAGTTGATACGTTGCTAAAAAACTTGTTTAGTAAACATTTATCATAACTTGGTAATGTTTGTTTTTGTTGATGGAGATGACTACCAACTAAAAACATACAACTACCAACTATTCTTCCTCATCATCATCCAGCTCGGCAATTTTCGCCGCAAAGTAAGCACTTTTTTCGGGATTTGCCAAACTCAATCTTTCATACATCGCGATCGCTTTTTCGTAATTGCCCTGCATGATTAATATTTCGGCTAATAACTCTGAGCCAATTTCTTCATCCTCTTCTAGACTTTCTCTAGCTACTCGTTTAGCTTCACTATCTTTTTTCTTTTTCTTCTTCTTTTTTTTCTTTTTAACTTTTGCTTTAGGAGAATCATTTTTTGCTTGGTCAGTGATTACTAGTTCTGAATCGGGGACAATAGCTGAAACATCTACAATCGGTAATTCTGGTTCGACCAAATCATTATCCTTGGTTAGTTGGTTTGTGATTTCCAATGGAATTTCTTTATTTGCTGAAGTGAAATCTGCTTCCAAATCATCCAATAAATTATTAGCAGCTTGATGAGTAGTTGGTGTAAGTAAATCATCAATGCTATCACCAAAAACACCTACTTCAGCGGGTTCTACTTCAGTGTTTGTTGTTTCCTCTGCCAGTGAAAATTCATTGAGCAATTCCTCTACTTCAGCATCTAAGTTCTCTTCAATATTTGCCGCTTCAGAAGTGCTAGTAATTTCAACTAAAGAAGTTTCGGGAATTTCTCCTATACTTTCTTCTTTATCCAAATCTTGCGCCAAATTATTATTTTCTATTATTTGATCTCCGTTGTCCCCTCTTGCATCAGCTTGTTCGCTTGAGTCAAGGTTGCTATCTTCAAAAATTTCGTCAAGTGATGCATTTTTATCCACATCCAACTCTTCTTCAATTATCGTAAATTGCTCTTCTGGTCTGCCGCCCTTCACCTCTTCTGTTAGATCTTCTAATTCATCTACTTCTACTAATTCGACTTCTTCATCTTGTGAAGGCAAGTGATGTTCTATTGACGAATCGTTACCAGCGCCAGTGATAATAGTTTCTGCGGGAGCAGCTTCATCTTCACTTTCATAAACGACAGGCGTTTTTTCTATATCCGTGGCTATTTCAATATCATTGATTAAGTCGTCAAGGTCGATAACTTCGGAGCCATTACCTAAAAGATCGGTGGTGTTTTCTTCCGTTAGTTCAATGTCATCTGTAATTGCTTCAATATCTAGGTTGTCGAGATCTCCTTCGACTGTTTGTAGATTTTCAACTGAAATATCGGGAGTGGGTTCATTTATTTTTGCTGTCAATTCAGCGGAAGCAGCTGCGGTTAGAATACTACCTAATAATATATCTTCTTCGTCCTCGTCTAATTCCAATGGACTAGATTTGCTTTCTACCGTTGTTTGTTCAGTTGGGATTGGAGCGTTTTCAGTGTCAAGTTCTGCTAATAAAATATCCTCTAAATTATTGGAATCGACCTTTAATTCAATTAATTCTGGCTCTGCCGTTCGTTCTACTTCCGTTAAATTTTTTAATTCCAAAAACTCGTCCTGCAATAAAAAAGCATCTTCGCTTTCTTCCAGCATGTCAGCTTGTTGTAACTGACGGTACAAGTGCGTTCTGTTGACACTATGCATAGCTGCCAAGTGTAGATTACGTTCATAATCTGCATGACCATCTTGTTTACTTTTTTTCAATAAAAGTACACGCAAATGCTGACACCACGGATACCGCATCACGAGCGATTTTAATTCCTCGTAAGGCAGTTGATACAACTTAGAATTATCGTTTATAAAACTGATAAAGGTTTCAGAATTCATGTACAAATTGTTCGGAAGTGGTTTGATTGATAATTTCGTTCATGCAAGGACTTGACAGCTGCTAAGTAGATTAAGTTATGTTTATAATTTAATATTTTATACGAATAAACCCAAAACTTTCTATTGCAAGTCATTTATTTGCTCAATAAAGTCCAACACATCTTCACGTCCCGTTGTTTTACTGGAACTGGTAATGAATTGTTGCGGTAGCTCGTTCCAATATTTTAATAATTCTTCCTGAATAGCCTTAATATTAGGCTCTAATTTCGGACGGCTTAGGCGATCTGTTTTGGTATAAATGATGGCAAATGGAATTTGCATTTCGCCTAACCAATTGATAAATTCGACATCAATTTTCTGAGGTGGAACATTAGAATCAATGAGCACAAAGGCGCATTGCAATTCATCCCGCCGTTGCAAATAACCAGCGATCATTTTTTCCCATTCTTGCCGCTTTTTCTTGGAAATCTTTGCGTAACCATAACCAGGTAAATCCACCAAATACCAATTGTCATTGACCAAATAGTAATTTATCAGTTGGGTCTTCCCTGGTGTATTCGATACTCGCGCCATATTTTTTCGCGCGGTTAGCATATTGATCAGCGAAGATTTACCAACATTTGAGCGACCAATAAAAGCATATTCAGGTTTACCAGTTTGAGGACAACTTTGTTCATTTGGAAAACTTCCAATAAAATCTACAAATTTTACTTGCAAAATATTTTTTTTGGTAAAAGGTGGACAGAAAAAATTACTGCTCAATTTTTCAACAGCTACTTAGTGCGCTCCACCTATGATGAGGACAAAGATATAAAAAATGTCTAATTGAGCTGAAGGGATTAGAATTGGTAAGTCTATCAACGCTATTCTTTTTCACAAAATTTCCAATTTTGCAAATCATGCATTATGATGGAATATTGAGGCACATTTTTTTTAAGAATCAAGAATTAGTTTAAATTTTTTATTACATTTGTCCTAGCTAAGTACTTAAAACGCTTTTCTACATACTTACCTCCCATCGCCTATACTTAATAATTGTATTTTTCTAAAACCCTTTTCTGTTCTTTTTCAAATTGTATTTATTTTAATATAACAGTGTAAAAAGGGAACTTTACACAAAGGCAGTTGCACACTACACAACTTTTTTCTAAAGCAGACTGTCCTTATTTGAACCTATCTTTTTTATAGGTTTACTACACACTGAAGATACACTTATTAAATAGGCATACTTTGATTAAACATACTATTTTTTACTAAAGGCTTGACTATTACACTATGAACTTTTGGTTGTACTGTTGATATGCTGCACAACTACTTTTCTTTTCTTATAGAAGAAGTTGAACACCATAAATATATACACCAAATTAGTAGTTTCGCCGAAAAATTCTCAACCTCCCACGAGAAAGCTACATACTATGGATTTACAGTATTTTTTCAAAATCCTGCTACGGCGCAAGTGGTTATTGCTTTTGGCAATGATAATCGCGGTGGCACTCGCTTGGATCTTAGTCGGTTTGCAAGAAACCACTTACAAGTCTAAATCAATTATCGGTACGGGTATCATTGATCAACGCTCGATCAATCTCGAACAAGATAATCCTTTCATCCAGAAATTCATTGTTGAAAGTAAGTTTAGTATCCTAACGGAATTATTTCAAAATCGAAATAGCATTCGATTGTTGACCTATCGGCTATTGCAGCACGATCTTGGGGCTGAACTCGCTGGAGAAACACCGTATCGGGTGCCCAAAGTGGACGAAGACGAACCGCTAGAACATACGGGTGATGAAATTATCGAATTTACCGAAACGCTGTTGGCGATTCCTTCCGATTCGGCTGTCTTTTATATCTTTCGAGGGAAAGAACGCGAAATCTTTGATGATTTGGCGAAAGCCTACGAATATGACTATAAATCTTTGACCGAAAATCTATCCGTTCAGCGGATCGGCGATACAGATTATGTGAGTATCGAATTTGAATCGGAAAATGCGGAATTAAGTGCCTTTGTAGTTAATAAATTCATCGAAGACTTCATCAACTCCAACGATAATGTCGCCAATAGCGATAAGTTACGTACAGTGAATTTTTACGTCCAATTAGCAGAGGACAAAAAGGAAGAACTGGATGAGCTAAATCGAAGAATTACAAACTTTAAGCAGAACCGTTCAATCATTGATTTAGAAGAACAGAGTAAGACGACGATCGGTCAAATCAAAGATTTAGAATTGGCGCGCGAAGAATCGCAGAAGAATATCAATGGTTTGGAACGTTCGATTGTTGGCTATAATAAATACATTGATAAAGATAATTTGACTGTTGCCAACGAATATGGCAAAGATATTTTTCTGAATGGCGATGTGAAAGATTTGAAAAATCAAATCGACGAGTTAAACGATCAATGGGTAAGCGGCGGTATGAAAAATGATGGACTCAAAACTCGAATTGATAAACGCAAACAGCAATATTACGCTAAGGTAAAGGAAGTTGCTAATGAAAATACGCTATCGTCACGCAAAGATAAAGAACGCACTCCCGAAACGGTATTATCAAAACGTATTGATGCGGAAGCCGAATTAGCTATCGCTGAGGAAGGCGTAAAATCGATTAGTACCGAAATTGCGCGCTTACGCAAAAAAGCGGGCTCTTTTGTTTCTGCCGATGCCTTCTTAGAAGCATTGGACGGTGAAAAAGAAATCGTTCTAAATGAATATTTGAACGTAACCGAAAAGCTCAACGAAGCGCAGCGGATTACTCAAACATATACCTCTCCATTGTCCGTTATCGAATATGGTGAAAAACCAGAAAAGCCCGAACCATCGGGACGGATGATTATTAGTGCATTTGCGGGAGTGGCAGCAGTTTCGTTGTGTACACTATTTATTTTCTTACTGACTTTGTTTGATAATAGCTTGAATACACCCGCTAAATTTGAGCAGTTTGCGCAAGTTCCGTTATTGGGTAGTTTGAATAAAATCAAAAGTAAACGTCTGGATTTTCAGGAATTATTTGATGGAAATCAAAAAGATAAGCGGCTGGTTAATTTCAAAGAATCTTTGCGTAAGATTCGTTATGCTATTGAAAATTCGGGTGCAAATAGCTTTTTGTTTACTTCTACGAAGGAGCAAGAAGGTAAAACCTTTGCATTGATTGCACTAGCGTATTCATTGAGTATGAATAACAAAAAAGTCTTGGTGATTGATACGAATTTCAAGAACAACACCCTGACTGATATGTCTAATAAAACGTTGGCTAATAATCCACTAAGTGAAGGACTGATTAGCGAAACGGGAAATAGCAAACCGAGTAAAGCACTCAAAACGCAGATAACAATCAACAATAACGTAGATATAATCGGAAATAAAGGTGGTAATCATTCACCGAGTGAAATCTTGGCAGGTAAGAACTTCCGACGAGTACTAGAAGGATTTTCTACCAAATACGATTACATTTTCCTAGAATCGGCAGCCTTAAACGATTTCGCGGATACGCGCGAGTTAGCGCCCTACGTAGATAAAGTAGTCGCGGTTTTTGATGCGAGTCAATCCCTCAACTCGACAGATAAAGAATCAATCGAATTTCTCAAGAACTTGAATGGTAAGTTTATGGGCGGCGTATTGAATAATATCGATTTGAAGAATCTGAATTAGAAAGAATAGTTACTTGTTATTCGTTAACAGTTACTCGTTATAAATACACACTGTGAGCAACAATAAATCCTATTGGCTAAAATCTGGACTGTTTACACTCTTTGAGAAGGGTAGTGTCTTCTTGTTTGGATTTGGGAGCACCTATCTCTTATTACGGGCTTTGACTAAAGAACAATTCGGAGTATGGGTAATTTTCTTTGCGGTCATTAGTTTTGTGGAAGTGGGGAGAATTGGCTTATTGCAGAATGCTTTAGTGAAATATTTAGCAACGGTTGATAAAGATGACGAAAAGCAATATTCGTCGATCGTAACAGCAAGTTTTGTCTTAAATTTAATATTAACAGCGATTTGTATTGGCATTATTGCGTTGGTTGCGCAGCCCCTGGCAGAGCTTAATGAAGCGCCAGAATTGATCAATTTGCTGTATATTTATATGATAACGACGTCGTTATTAGTACCCTTTCATCAGTTTAATTTTATCCAGCAAGGTAACTTTGATTTTAAAGGCATCTTTTGGAGTAATTTCACTAGACAGGGTTTGTTTTTTTGTTTTGTAGTAGTCATTTATTTCTCTAGTGTAGAGGTTACCTTGACCAAATTAGCCTTGTGGCAAATTGTTACTGCTGTGGCAGGCGCGATTACGTCCTGGTGGTTTGCTCGTCCTTATCTGCGCTTTTCGCGTCAGTTGAGTTGGGAATGGGTAAGTAAACTATTTCACTTTGGAAAATATGTTTTTGGAACGAATCTGAGTACTACTTTATACAAAACAATTGATCGCTTGATGTTAGGAACCTTACTCAGCCCGATTGCTACAGCGACTTACGAAGTTGCGATTCGTATTACGAATTTAGCAGATGTACCTACGTTTTCGATTGCCGCGATTGTCTTCCCACAGAGTGCTAAACAGATGAAGGAAGATGGACAAAGCGCCATTAAAGATTTATACGAAAAATCAGTCGGAGCAATATTGGCATTTCTGATTCCATTTTTCACCTTTATTTGGATTTTTGCCGAACCGATTATTACGATTATTGCGACTGAAAAATATCTGGACGCTGTGCCAATCCTCCGCTGGACACTATTATTTGGCTTATTTATGCCTTTCGCAGTACAATTTGGTACTGTCCTCGATAGTATTGGCAAGCCTAATGTGAACTTCTTTTTCACCCTCTTTAGTGCTGTATTAAATGTTGTTTTCAATTACGTTTTTATTATCAATTACGGCGTCATTGGAGCGGCTTACGGAACGGTATTGACCTACGCAGTTATCTTCGTGTTGATGCAAATTATATTGAATCGAATGCTAGGTGTTGTATTTTGGAATGCTTTTAAAAATATCATTCCTTTTTATCAACAGGCGTATGAAATTGCGATGGAGAAATTGGGTAAACGGGAAATGGTCGCGGATGAATCGATGGAATTACCACAGGAAGTTTGAGCTAGTGACGCACAGGTCGGAGACACTGCGCGAGCGAATAATAGATTATTTGGCAAATAAAATATACGCCCCGTTTTTATAAAATTGTTGAAACACGTTAGTAAGCAGCTAGGTTGAAAGCTAATACGAATAAGCTTCAAACTATCTTCGAACAACTTTCAAATCACATTTGAACAACTTTTTCACTATGACGAATGAACAATTTGCGGAAGGCTTAGCCTACGCTGAAGAAAACTTTCGGGATGACCACGCGCCGCATTTGCATGTGGACAAAAAATTAATTAAATCCAAATTTGACCTGACGGGCAAAAAAATCCTTGATTTTGGTTGCGGAATGGGAGGTATGTCGCTATGGTATGCGACCAATTGGGATTGCAAAGTGGTAGGGCTTGATATTGATGCGCACCACGTAAAAATTGCCAATACATTAAAAGAAAAGTACAAAGTGGATAATGCTACTTTCGTACAAAAAAACATCTTGGATCGTCCGTTTACGGAAAAATTCGACATGATTTTTTTGAACGATGTAGCAGAACATATTCAGTTTGATATTCTACAACCAATTATGGTCGAGTTGCGCAACGTATTAGCGACGCACGGACAAATTTTTGTAACTTATCCACCTTGGAAAAGCCCTTATGCTTCGCACGTTTCACACGTTACCAAAATTCCTTGGTGTCAGTTTTTGCCTAATAGCATGCTGATTCCTATGATTGAAAAAAACAATCGGGTGATTGTTGGTGATCTGGAGGGAGATTTAGTAGAAGCCTATAAAGGATTAAATCATTTGACGCACAAGAAGCTATCGCCGATTGTGAAAAAAGCAGGTTTATCGCCCGTTTTTCGTAAGAGTCACAGTGTGATTAATCGCTTTGGTGGACCACTAAAAAATTTGAATCTGCGTATTCCGCCGTTTGATTATTTGGTTACCAAGGAGTTTTTGTTGCTCGAACATACCGATAAACGAGCAGTAGAGCAATCACAATCTGCGATGACTCAGCAAGCATAAATTTTAATTAGTAGAACCAGTTGATTAGGAATACGGAAGTAATTAATTTATAAATTTAATTGTTGAATTAATTATTCCGTCAATACTTAATGATGTGTAGCTCTCCGCCGTCAATCATCAACCGTCAACCGTCAACCGTGAGTAACGACATTATATATTTCACTTTATTTCCTTGGGAAAATGCGTATTCGAGTGTATCGCTCTCGTTTACGCGTGAATTTTGTAAAAACAATCGTGTTTTTTACATCAATATGCCCTATACGGTAAAGGATTTTATTACTAAAAGGGGAGAACCATTAGTCAAAGAACGTCAAAGTCATCAACTGCGAGGTAAGATGCGTTATGAGAAAATTCCTACTTTTCCAGATAACGTCATCGCTGTACATCCACCAATGACTTTACCGATTAATTTTCTGCCACCGGGTAAAATGTACGACGCGCTATATGCTTACAATAATCGAGTTGTACTAAATACGATTAAGCAGGTCATCGAAGATTATGATTTAAAAGACTTTATCTATCTCAATTGCTTCAATCCGTACTATGCTGGCGTGTTACCCAAAGACTTTGGTCAATTGGTAAATATTTATCAGTGTATCGACGATATGTACGAAGAAGATTATACCGCAAAGCACGGCGCAGTGGTAGAAGAGAAGATTTTAGCGGAAGCGGATATCGCTTTGGTAACTTCACGTAATTTATTGAAAATCAAAGGAGTACATAATCCTAATACCCACGTATTGCATAATGCGGTGGATATGAATATTTTCAAAGTTGCGCTAGAGCAAGAATTTCCCAAGCCAAAAGAGATCGCTCACGTGAAGACTAAAATTATTGGCTTCACGGGTAATCTAAACGAATACCGCGTCAACTATGGCTTGATTAAAAAAGTAGCAGAATATCACCAGGACAAAACCGTAGTTTTAGTCGGTCCACTAAATAGTGATGATTATAAAACACATGGTTTAGACCAAATGGATAATGTCATTTTAACGGGAGGTAAAAATATCCGAGAATTACCCAAATTTCTCCAGCACTTCGATGTGACGATGATTCCATTTCATTGTAATCGACTGACCGCAAGTGTTTATCCACTCAAAATAAATGAATACTTATCGGCAGGTCGTCCCGTGGTGACGAGTAATTTTTCGGAAGATATTCGTTCTTTTGAAGAAGTAATTTACGTAACCGAAAATGATGATGATTTCATTAAGACACTGGATCAAGCTATAGCAGAAAACGATGAAGCTAAAGTAAAAGCCCGCTTTGCGGTTGCTAATTCTAATACTTGGAAAGCGCGAGTGCGTGAATTCTGGGATATAGTAGAAGGACATCTAGTTGGCGAAACTGCTTAGTTGGCGCGCTTTCGTAAAATGTCTTCTAGACCTCGCACGTATTTATCAGACAGGTTTATATACATATACAAGACAGACAGGAATGTCTGTTCTCCATTAACACATACTATTTCATAAATAAAACAATAACGGCAATGAATATCGTAAGTGACAAGTACCAAGACTTGATGGCAACGGCAAAAGAACACAAAGTTCAATACGGTTCTGCTGATCCATTTCCCAATATTTATTTTCCAAACTTCTTCAATGAAGATTTTTTAAATCAGGTACACCAAGAATTTCCCGATTTAGCAAAAGTGGGAGATATTAAATTTAATAATCCCAATGAAGTGAAACTAGCTACCCGTGGCGAGCAACGATTTAGCCCAGCGATGAAGCAGTTTGTTCACTTTTTGAATTCTGAACCATTTTTGATGTTCTTGCAAGAGTTGACAGGAATCGAAGAACCATTGATGCCAGATCCTTATTTTGAAGGCGGTGGTTATCACGAGAGTAAGCGGGGTGGATTCTTAAAAGTACACGCTGATTTTAATAAAAATAAAAAAACGGGACTGGATCGTCGCTTGAACGTTTTAGTTTACATGAATAAAGATTGGGAAGACGAATGGGGTGGTCATTTTGAATTGTGGGATCGCGAGATGAAGCATTGCGTTAAGAAAGTACCGCCGCATTTCAATACCATGGCATTGTTCTCTACGACTGACTTTAGCTATCACGGTTTGCCCGATCCAATCATGTGCCCAGAGGGTCGCAGTCGTCGTTCAATTGCTTTGTATTATTACACCAATGGTCGTCCCGCACACGAAGTGAACCAAGGATTGGAAGATCACAATACTTTATTTAAGGCACGTGTTGGTGCTGATAAAGAGATGGAGAAGTTCAATAAATCGCAAGGCGTTAAAGATTTAATTAAAGATTTGACACCGCCACTGATTACTCGACTAGCGAAAAAAGCTATGGGTAAAGAAACGGTAGATCAGAGATAGAAGGAAAAGTTTTGGGGTTTGGGTTAAGAACAACTCAAAACTTCTTATTCAAAACTCAAAACTAATACACGCCTCAATCCATAGTATGTGATTTTTTGGAGGATTCCCGATGTTTTATCATAGTATTATGGGGATCCTCCTTTTTCGCTACTGTGGGTTGAGGTTATACGTTTTTAGGTATTTTTTAGAAAAATCACATTACTATTAAAAAATCGGTATATTCTTACCTCAGCTTTTTTACCTCCGTGTAAATTTTTTACAAGCTCGATGGGTAAGTTACCACCTTTTGCCATGAGAATAATACAACTATTGCTCTGTCCAATTTTCTTATTGAGCACCTTTTCGCTTGCTGCGCAAAAAGACATTGCTACTTTAGATTACGAGCAACTTATTTCTTTGGAAGAACGCGCCGCTACGTTCAAAGATCTGCTTGTTCAATTAGCTTGGTTGAATGCACCTCGCAAGCAGATGGTAGGTCAGCAAAAAATAGCAGCGGAGGAGGATGTAAAACTAGCACAGAAAAGCTGGACTGAATTGCTGCGTGCTAATGTCGGAATCATTCCTGG
>JBGCES010000342.1:0-6496 GCA_045106545.1 Saprospiraceae bacterium | reverse complement strand
TGATCTTCGGGCGTATTCATCGCCGTGAAGTTGTACCAATCGTTTTCGATTTCGCGTTCTTCTGCTACCACAAAACCAATGCGTGAAAAGATGTCGATAATCTTATTCATCACAATCGAAATCGGATGACGGGCGCCGATTGGATTCGGATAAGCGGGAGCGGTTAAATCAATACTCGCTGCGTCCGCTTGCTCACTGGCACGTTCTGCCGCTGCTTTGAGCGATTGGAATTTCTGCTCGGCAGTTTGTTTTACTTTATTAACTAGTTGCCCAAATTCCTTCTTGCGCTCGTTGGGAACATTGCGGATTTCACCGAATAATGGTTTTAAAATATTCTTCGAGCCCACATATTTGATCCGAAACTGTTCAACTTCTTCCGCCGTCGTCGGATTTGCCGTTTCGATGTCCTGTAGATATTGATTAACTTTCGCGAAAATTTCCATGATAAAAAATGGTTTGGAAGTAGTTCGAAGTAGTTTGATAATTGTTCTTGCTACTATTGACCTCAGTTTTCTAAAAGAAGCGCAAAGGTAAGATTTTCAAAGCATATTGAAAATTTGTCCATAGATTTGTAGCAACTCGTTATACCTTCAACTTTTGAACAATTTTAATCAACCTTTACACAACTTTTGAACAAATATATTCTTCGCTCTAATCTGACATTCTTTTGCTGCATTTTGCTGATTACTTCGCTGATCTACTCGCCGTTTTTGTTGTCGGTGAGTATGTTTGGTTTAGTGAGTGTAGCAGTATTGCAAACAAATGAACGCGGGCGATTGCGATTACACACTCAACTAGTGCCGAACTTCAAAAAGTTCCTGCGGCAGCCTGAATATTTAGCAGTGACGCTATTCTTTTGGGTAGTTTTCTTAAGTGGCTGGCAGACGATAGATTACGATTACTGGGGAGAACGGTTGCGTTTAAAAGTGCCGTTTTTAGTCTTGCCGTTTATTTTTTATCAGTTACGAGAAAGTCTTTTAGTGAGCTGGTCACTTAGAGTGACCAGCTCACTAAAAGAGCGAGAACAATTTTACTATCGTATTCTTTATTTTTTATTATTGCTATTGACAGTGACTTGCATTGGAATTGGCATTAACTATCTATTGCATTTTGAAGAAATAAATGCCGCCATTAAACAAGGTCGCTCCATTCCTACCCCGCGCAATCACATTCGTTTTAGCTTAATTTTAGCCATTGGAATTACTGGAAGTGGATATTTATATTTAAAAAAATATGTCTATCGCTACGCTTGGGAACGCCGCTTGATTTTGGGCTGTACAATTTTCCTATTCTTATTTATTCACGTCTTATCCGTACGCAGCGGATTATTGGCGTTGTATGTAGCGTTGTTTGCGCTACTGGTACGATTTATTTCAATAGAAAAAAAGTATCTGGTAGGTATGGCTGGCATTATTGCGCTAACTGCTCTGCCCGTGGTGGCTTACTATACCGTTCCGAGTTTTCAGAAAAAAATTAGCTACGCCGTGTGGGATTTGCAGATGTACCAAAAAGGGGAAAGCGCGAATTATTCTGATGCGGGGAGATTGGTATCGCTGCAAATTGGTTGGGAATTAGCGCAGCGGCAGCCGTTAGTGGGCGTAGGCGCAGGAAATTTACGGCAAGAAATAAAGGAAATTTATCGAACACAATTTCCAGATTTGACCGAACCTAAAATGCCGCATAATCAGTGGTTGTCGGTATTTGCGGGAACTGGAATAGTAGGATTACTTATTTTTGGAGTAGGCTTTTTCTTGCCCCTTTTTTATGAAAAAAATTATCAAAATCCGCTATTTCTAGGTTTTTACGCGATTATTTTCACTTCGCTGATGATGGAAAACACGTTGGAAAACTCGATGGGGATTGGGTTGTATGCTTTCTTTTTGCTATTGCTGCTTAATTATCTACAAGAAAAGAAAACGGGAAAACAGTCGTATTGACCATTTTCCCGTAATAGATTCTTTTGAAACGCGGAGTAGCGAGACGCAGAATTTTTTCTCTTTTAACGTGATTACTCTTTATCAGCGCGGAGCATTTTTTTTCTGAAGAAAAAAATTAGCAGAGGTCGCAGAGCGCAACAACGTGAAAGTCTTATTTTTTCGCTTACGCTAAAACTGCCGCGTCGCTATACAATGGAAAATCTTGCATGAAAGCATTGATTTCTTTACGCGTTTGCATCAATAAATCTTCATTCTCAATATCGTTGATAATTCCATCAATCCAAGCTACCGTTTTTACACAATCCGCTTCATTGAAACCGCGCGTCGTAATTGCTGCTGTTCCTACCCGAATACCAGAAGTAACGAAAGGCGAACGCGTATCGAATGGCACCATGTTTTTATTAGCGGTAATATCCGCTTTTACTAAAGCTTGCTCCACTTGCTTACCCGTCACGCCTTTATTATTCAAATCAATCAACATCAAGTGATTGTCTGTTCCTCCAGAGATTAATTTGTAGCCGCGATCGACAAAGGCTTTCGCCATTGCTTGCGCATTTTTGATTACTTGCTGACCGTAGGCTTTAAACTCAGGTTGTAATGCTTCGCCGAATGCTACTGCCTTTGCCGCGATTACGTGCTCCAATGGACCACCTTGCATACCAGGAAAAACACCACTGTTTAAGATAGAAGACATTTTAATTACTGTCCCTTTTCTCGTTGTACGTCCCCACGGGTTTTCGAAGTTTTTACCCATCATAATCAAACCACCGCGTGGTCCACGTAAGGTTTTGTGCGTGGTAGAAGTAACGATGTGACAATGTTCCATTGGATCGTTCAATAGTCCAGCGGCAATCAAACCTGCAGGATGCGCAATATCCGCTAACAATAATGCGCCAACTTTATCGGCAATTGCACGGAAACGTTTATAATCCCAATCGCGCGAGTAAGCTGATGCGCCACAAATGATTAATTTAGGCTTAACCTCTAATGCCTTCGCCTCCACTTTATCCATATCAATCAAACCCGTATCGGGTTCTACGCCGTAGAAGTGTGGTTTATACACCTTACCTGAAAAATTAACGGGCGAACCGTGCGACAAGTGACCACCGTGCGCTAAATCGAATCCTAAAATATTATCACCCGCATTCAATACCGCTAAGAAAACAGCGGCGTTGGCTTGTGCGCCAGAGTGTGGTTGCACGTTAGCGTATTCTGCCCCAAACAATTCTTTCAAGCGATCAATTGCTAATTGTTCAATTTGATCGACTACTTCACAACCACCATAATAACGCTTACCAGGATAACCTTCCGCGTACTTATTCGTTAAACAACTACCCATTGCATCAATAACGGGCTGACTAGTAAAGTTTTCCGAAGCGATCAGCTCAATGCCGTGACGCTGACGTTCGAGTTCTTGGTGGATTAAGTTAAAAACTGCGTTATCTTTCATGGAAAAGCGTTATGAAATTGTCAAGTCGGCAATTTATTTGCAGACTAATGGATTAAGTATAAAATCGGACGGATAATCGTCGTCGAATAATTTTCGACAAATTTACAATAATTCGTTTAGGAAAACCTTTTATTTGCCAACCACTTCGTAACTTCTTAGTTAGTATTTACAACATCCTGACAAGGAGAAAATGTAGTGATAAGTGAAAGTGCCGTTCGATAAATTGATTAATTTTTCCCAAAATGAAGCAAAATAGGTGTTAGCATCAGCAAAATTGAAGGAAATATACCACACACTTTTACACTTTGCGGTTTTATATTTACACATTAACGAAAAAATAAACGTCACATTTAAAATTTGGAATTGACGATTTTTTTTATAATTTTCCAAATCATACAAAAAATCCTCATTTCTAAATTGTACCGTTTATTTTTATCGTGTTTCTATAAATTTACATCTATTTCTCATTATTACTTTGGTTCATCTGATCTCTCTACTTTGATGTCGAAATACCTATTTTATACCATATTACTACTACTTTTTACCAACTCCGCCGAAGCACGCACGGAAAAGTATCGTTGTATGTGGCGCGAAGATCCAGCGACGACGATGGTTGTAGGTTGGCATCAAGTGAGTGGTAGCAATGCCGTTTTATATTACGATACACAGGACTGGGGACAAGATGCCTATGGTTATAATCGCTCTCAAAAAGCAGATCGAACAGTAAAGGCGAAAGGAATGAACAATCATTTTGTTCGTCTCACTGGGCTAATTCCAAATACAGAGTACTACTTTGTGATTAAAGACAGCGATGGTACAAGTCAACGCATGTCATTTAAAACTGCCCCCGATTCTCCTTACGAAAGATTATCAATTATTTCGGGAGGTGACTCACGTAATTTTCGAGAAGCACGTCAGAGTGCAAATATGATGGTTGCAAAATTACGCCCACACTGCGTCACTTTTGGTGGTGATATGACGGGAGGTGATATTGAACAACAGTGGCGGGCATGGTTTGAAGATTGGCAATTAACTATTACAAAAGAAGGGCATTTAACTCCAATCATTGTCGCACGCGGTAATCACGAAGCTGCCAATCAAAGTTTGGTGGACCTCTTTGATGTAAAGGCAAAAGATCTATATTATGCACTTACTTTAGGTGGAAATTTATTGCGCATTTATACGCTCAATTCCATGATTCCGACGGGCGGTTCGCAGAAGGATTGGTTGCACCGCGACCTTTCTACCAATCGGAATATGATTTGGAAAATGGGGCAGTATCATCATAGTATTCGTCCACACAATTCCAAAAAATCAGAGCAGAACGATCAATTAATGGATTGGGCAACTGCCTTTCATAAATATAATGTCAATTTAGTCGTAGAATCGGATGTCCATACGGTCAAAACCACTTATCCAATTCGTCCATCAAAAGATGCGGGAAGCGATGAAGGCTTCATTCGTGATGATCGTAGTGGAACGGTTTACATCGGCGAAGGTTGTTGGGGCGCACCTTTGCGCCAAAATAACGATACGAAAGCATGGACACGCGCTAGTGGTAGTTTTAATCAATTTAAATGGATATTTATTGATCAAAATAAAATTGAAATTCGAACAATTAAAACGGATGGCTCAGATCGAGTAGCATCAGTGAGCCCGTACAATGTTTTTAGTATTCCAAACGGCATCAACATTTGGAATCCACCAACCGGTGATGTGATTACGATTGAAAAACCGGGTGCAAAATTGGCTCCTAGTTATACGATCAATAACCCCAATACTTCTACTCCATCGACAAGTTCAAATATTGCCGCCACAGTAAAAGATATAACGGCTAGTCGAAATGCAGGCGATGTGATTGTTCGCTGGACAACTCAGAATGAAAATACAAATGCGACCTTTGAAATACAACGTTCAACCGATGGCGGTAAAGTCTATCAACCGATTGGTCAAGTGAATGGAAAAGGTCGTGGTAGTCATAATTATAGTTATACCGACCAAGACTTTGCTGCTAATAATGCGGGTGCATTTGTGAAGTATCGCGTAAAACAGGTACAAGATGCCAGTTCACAATTTTCTAATACAACTGATACGCGGATTGCAGGTAGTGCTATTCGAAATGCGAAAGTTCATGAATTACGTGCCAATCCAGTTGATCAAACCATCAGAGCTAAATACGATCTAAGCGTTTACGGAAACGTAACTTTACACCTAATTGATCCGAGTAGTATGCGCGAATTGGAACGGGTATCGTATCCCGATCAGCGTCCTGGACAATATGAAAAAACATTAAATCTAAGTGCGGCTCCTTCTGGGAAATATACACTAGTAATAAAAATAAATGGTAGAATGATCAAACGATTTACAGTGAGTAAATAAAAAAGAATTAATCAATTGTTGACATGCGCCAAAATCATTTATTCTAGCATCTATCCAATATATCTTTTAATATCTGACTGTTGCTATGAAGAATAAAATTACTTACTCCTTATTGCTATTATTATTTTGCACTGCTTCACTTTTTGGACAACGCGGATTGGCAGGCGTTTGGAAAGGAAAAATCACGAAAGGTGGTATTCACAGCAGCGAAGGCTATGATTTTGAATTGTATCTAGAGGTAGATGGAAAAGATTTACGAGGTAAAACTTACACTTATTTACCCAATAATGAAATTATTGAAATGCAAGTACGCGGTTATATATTTAAAGACCGCTCACTAAATTTATTTGAATACGAATTTATCCCGCAACCCGAACAAGGCCTACCACCTGATTTCGACCGAAAGTATCAACTTGTTTTTAAAAATAGTGCTTTTGAATCACAGATTAGTTTGAATGGCTATTGGCAACAGGTGACCCCAATGCCGTTTATGCCAGAGCGTAAACGTGGGCGAATATTTTTGAAGAAAGTGACGGTTTCGAAAGCTTAAAAAATTAGGTTCTTTGACAAATTTGTGAGAGAATAAAAAATTATTCATGATGATGGGTAAAACAAAAATGGCGTTCATAGGAACGCCATTTTTGTTTTTGAGCCACTATACAAAACTAATGTACTGACTTTTCAGGAGCTGGTGCCGTGGCGTGAAATCCTTCAAAAACGCGTTTAGCAT
>JBGCES010000341.1:0-9435 GCA_045106545.1 Saprospiraceae bacterium | reverse complement strand
CTCCAAAGTCGTACCCACTTCTTCTCTACCAAAGCTGATTATTTAAGTGGCAACTTAAAAATCAATCAACACGAAGCGGAAAAAATTGTCGAATTGGTCACCGCTTTTCAGCAAATCTATCACGATAACCAAACTGAACTTACCTCAAAATCTATCGGCATCATCACGCCTTATCGCGCCCAAATTGCCCAAATTCGTAAAGTCCTCAACACGACAAATGAAGATTACAGCTGGCTAACGATTGATACGGTCGAACGCTATCAAGGCGGTGCGCGTGATATTATTTTAATTTCGTTGTGTACCAATTCGGCGAGTCAATTGGAGTCCCTGGTTTCGCTTTCGGATGAAGGTGTAGATCGAAAATTGAATGTCGCTTTGACGCGGGCGCGCAAGCATTTGGTGGTGGTCGGAAATGCGGAATTATTGAGAGGGAATACGGTTTATGAGCAGTTAATGGATACGTTTTCTAATTAAAAAGGATAAGCCATCTTATAGAAAAGGCGCAAGATTCGAAATGAACCTTGCGCCTTTTATTGATCTATTGTTTTGTCCTACTACAGCTTCAAAAAGCGAGTAGTCACAGTTGCAGCTGCAGTTCTTAATCTCACGAAGTAGGTCCCTTGCATTAATTGGCTCACATTTACGATAACCTCTGCTGTTCCGGCACTAGCTTGCCCACGTTGTACCACTTGTCCATTGGTGTTGACAACCTCATAAGTCGCATCAACAGCTAAAATCTCACTACTGTACAAAGTCAATTCGTTTAACGTCCGAGTCGGAACGGCTTGCAATTCTAACTGTGCTGTTTTACGCTGGACAATTGCTGTTCGATGTATCTCAAAAGCCCCATCATAATCCACTTGCTTCAAGCGATAATAACTAACTCCAGGTAATGGATTTTTATCAATGAAAGAATAATCCTGTGGTTCATCCGTCGTTCCCGCACCTGCTACTTTTCCTACGGTTGTAAAATCTTTTCCATTACGGCTGCGCTGGACTTCCATGTAGTCGTTGTTGAGTTCGGTAGAAGTTTGCCAATTGACGTTGACGAAGTCATTTTCTACACCAGCTTCGAATGAGTTGAGTTCGATTGGTAAAGGAATGCAAGAGCTTCCAGCAGATGAGCTTACTTGATAAGTGATACATTCATCTGAGCGATCTGCTCTTAAAAAGATAGAAACAGATAATGTTCCAGATGTATTATTTTCAAAACAACCGCCATCTGAATATTCAGTCCCGTTAATTAACAAATCATCTAATCCATCAATTGTAGAACCTCTGCCACAACTAGGATCTGCCACAACTAAAAACTGACCAGCAGGAACACTCACATTTATACTAGTTGATACGTAAGGTCCATTGGAGCCATCCTTGGGTGTACAATTAGCGGAACAACTATCAAGACATCGTCTCCCATCTGGTGTACATAGAGTTGTTTGACCATTTAAATAAAAATAAAAAATAGTAAATGAAAGTAGTAGAATTAGCCTCATTTGTTAATAGTTAAAATAGTGTGTAGAATGAAGTTACAAGGTAAGGAAATTCTGTATTAAAACTGTTATCAGTGCTTTGATTTCGCACAAAATTCGAGTATAAAAGGTTATAAAACGCTGCACTATGAATACATAGCGTCATAGTAGCATATCAGCGTACGAAACAATCGTTGGATAACCTTTTTTGTAAAAATAATCTCGTACCTCTTGCTCTTGTCTTTCGCTTATGGCCAATACAAAATCTCCTCCCCATGCTCCTAGCGACTTGATTATTCCCGCAAAATCAGAAAAATATAAATCTTGTGCCCGAGGCAAATCAAGTATTTGTGACACGATTTGCTCGTGTAGCAGTAATCTTTCGGAAAACTGCTCTATATTATTCGCATCTGCTACGGCTCTGGTAAGATCCGAAATTGCTTGAATAGTGCAGCCATCTTCTTTCATCTTTTCCCGATACCGTTGAATTCCAGTCCGACTATTTTGCTTTTTTTCTAAATAGACGAAGTATAAATGCTCTTTAAAAGGCGGATCAAAATGAACGACTTTTGAATGTGATTGTCCATCTATTTTTTGATAAAAAATCGGTACATCTGTTCCCGCGCAAGCAATATCATAACCCGACCCACCAAAGGTATCCGCCAACAATTGATAAGGATCAATTTGTGCCCATTTCGCTAAAGCGTAAATTAAAGTCGAACTCGTTCCTAATCCCCACAAACGTGGAAATTCTAGTTCCGTTCGCACACTAAAACCTTGATCGCTAATTAAGAAAGTAGAATTTTGTTGGCGAATGGCTAGTAAAACTTGTTGTAATCTTTCCGCTATAGCGGTATCCGTTGCTTTTTGAAAAGAGAAATCTTTAAGCGAAAAAGTTGCGGAGAACCATACTTGATTTTCATGATTTAAACTACGCCAGTGGAGTTTAGCAACAGTACTTTTTTCAATAACCAATTGTTGTCCCAAACGAGTGGGAACAGCTAAGGCCATTGCACCATCTAGTACAAAATACTCCCCCGTAATTAATAATTTGCCATTGCCACGAATCCGCATTTGCTGATTTGATACATTCTCCAAGTTTGTCATACTTTTACAGATGTACTACTCAAAAAATCTCGCACCGCTGCGAAAGAAACGACTCGGTCTTTAAAATAAATGAGTGCTTCCTTAATCTGTTGATCACTGGCATCTAAGTGGTTCAAAATATTCTGCAAGTGCATTTTCATATGTCCTTGCTGAATCCCGGTAGTCACTAAAGAGCGCAAGGCAGCAAAGTTTTGCGCCAAGCCCGTCACCGCAATAATCTGCATCAACTCCTGTGCATTTGGATGCCCCAATAGTTCGAGCGAACGTTTTGCCATCGGATGCAATTTAGTCAAGCCACCAACCGTCCCGACCGCCAAAGGAATATCCAACCAAAACTTAAATTTTCCATTTTTCACTTCCGCTGAACTCAAACTGCGATATTGTCCATCGCGCGCAGCATAAGTATGTCCTCCTGCCTCAATCGCACGAAAATCATTGCCCGTAGCCAAAACCACTGCATCAATACCGTTAAAAATACCTTTATTATGTGTCGTTGCACGATAAGGATCAATCTGTGCGATGCGTACCGCTTTACTAAATTTTTCGGCAAATTCTGCACCCGTCATATCTTTTGCTGCACCGTTCAAATCTTCTAAATTGCACTCTACCGAAGCACGTACCAAACATTCAGGTGTGTAGTTCGATAAAATTGCCATGATGATGGTGACGTCGCGTTCACTATCTGTAAAATTCTCTTGTTGGGCGACAAATTGACGCAAAGTATCCCCAAAATTTTCGAGGACAGAATTGATAAAATTCGCCCCCATCGAATCACAAGTTTCAAAGGTAACTGCTAATTGATAATAGTCTGGTTCAGTTGCTGTAAAATCTTTTAATTCGATATTTAAAATTCCACCGCCGCGCTTTTCCATGTTAGCGGTAATGTCGCTCGCATTAGCCCGTAGTTGCTGTTTTAAATTTGAAAAAACAGCACGTAATTTTTCACTCTTGCCATTCCACGAGAAGTGTAACTGTCCAACTTTAGTCGTTCCTAAAATTTCCGCGTTGAAGCCACCACGTTGCAACCAAAACTTCGCTGCACTCGAAGCTGCTGCTACGACCGAGCTTTCCTCAATTACCATAGGTACAGCGTAAGAATTGCCATTAATTACAAAATTAGGAGCAATTCCATAAGGCATATAAAAGTTACTAATCGTGTTTTCACTAAAACCGTCTAGTACTTTTTGCTGCGCTTCGTCTTTATGCCAAAAACTAACCAATTCGCGCATGACCTGTTCGGGATCTTTAAAGAAATTTTCGACTACCCAACGAATTTTATGTCGTTTAGAAAGTTTAGAAAAGCCCGAAATTGTTTTATTTCCCGCTGTCATAATAGTTGTGAGTAATTGAGTATTGGGTTTTGAGTAAGGCGCATGTCAGAGACGATGTGCAATCGAAATTGTAAAATGTGGTGATTGTATAATTGTACAAATTAGACGTGCGTCACAATTACACCATTTCACAATAAACATCTTAAAAGTGTCAATCAATCAACTTTATCAACTCAATAAACCTATCAACCTATTCAAGGTTTTACTTTTAATAATGCATTTGCCAATTCCAAGCCTTCAACTTGCGTTTGTACATAAGCGCGTAGCTCAGCATAACTGCCCTGTGCATGGCGCAAAAATGCCGATGCCTGACCATATACACAATTGAGGTCAAGTCGTTGAGTTAAGTAGTACCCGTCAAGGAAATTTTGTACGCCACCAGAGATAATCACTTGCTGACAGCGCATTTTTTTACCTAACTCTTCTTTCAACTGATTGGTCATTACTACCATTTCTTCCGCACTATGCCCAACCATTGCTAACTGACTATAGATCTGTTGTCGAACTGGATCGGAACGTAGCAGCTCTAAGCGCGCAAAATTAGTCCCTCCATTCGCAGCAAAATCAATTGCCTCTAGTGGCAATTGCAACAGTGCTTTCAAACTTTCATACCCCATCCCTTGCCCTACTTCCTTGACTATCAGCGGAATAGACAGTTTACCTAAAACCGTTTTAATCGTTTGCAATGGTGAATATTTGAACCGATCTCCCTCTGGTTGTAGCCATTCTTGCAGCGGATTAACGTGAATAATTAAACCATTGGCCCGCAACTTATCTAGCAATTCTATAATTAGAAATACTTCATCGCGTTCAATTAATTGCTCGATTTGCGCTACGCCTAAATTGGCATACAAAGGTAAGTCATCACCAATTAAATGCCGCACCGCGAAGTCATCCAAAGTATCGTCGTTATACAATAGCGAACGACAAGAACCCAAACCCATTCCCATTCCAAATTCGCGACAGGCTTGCGCCAAATTTTGATTAATTATCCGCGCCATTTCTGTACCGCCCGTCATACTACTCACCCACAAGGGCGCACGCAGAGTTTTACCCAAAAAAAACTGCTCAGGCAAACTACCTGCTTCTGGATGTCCCGCCAATAATGGTTCATAGTAAAACCGTCCATCCAACTCTTGTTGACTCACTTGCGACTGAAACGCTAATTCAATGTGATCGCGTTTGCGGCTCGCCGCCGTTGGATCGTCGTCTAGAATAATTTTTGGAATATTAATGATTTCTTTCATAGTTAGATGGATCGATGTTGGATACTGGATATTGGATTTGGGATATTAGATTGCTTTCCAACATCCAATATCCCAAATCCAATATCCATCAACACAAAGGTAGAGAATTTTGTGAGGGTCTTTTTATGAATTGGTGTGGAAAACGGAACAGCAGGAAGAGGAAAGGGTTTAAAATAGTTTTTAACGACTCCGTAACAGTATATTAGCTATCTAAGTTGTTTAAGTAGGTGCAATCGATTTTAAACAATTCCATAATCGAGCAGTTAGGTTTTTAAATAATTATTAAAATCAAGAATATTATGCAAAATAATGTATCCATTGCAACCTTCGGCGCTGGTTGCTTTTGGTGTGTAGAAGCCGTTTTTCAAAACCTAAAAGGCGTACATAGTGTCGTATCAGGTTACGAAGGCGGTCAGACAAAGAACCCAACCTATCGCGAAATTTGTAGTGGACTGACTGGACACGCAGAGGTCATTCAAATCAAATTTGATCCTACTGTAATCAGCTTCGAGACTTTAACTGAAGTCTTTTTTACCACCCACGATCCGACTACGCTCAATCAGCAAGGTGCAGACCGCGGGACACAATACCGTTCGGCTATTTTTTATCAAAATCAGGAACAAAAGGAAATCGCGGAGCGCGTTAAGGCGGAATTTGCGCCAAAATATTGGAACGATCCGATTGTAACAGAAATCAGCGCAACGCAGACCTTTTATGCGGCGGAGGATTATCATCAAAATTATTATAATGCGAATGGTATGCAGCCGTACTGCCGCATTGTGATTAATCCAAAATTGCGCAAAGCGCGACAGCTATACGGGGAACTGATGAAGGAGACGGCGTAAATGGAGGACAGACATTCTTGTCTGTATAACGAGTCATTATTTTTTCACTTTAAAATTTCACAGACAGGAATGTCTGTGCTCCAAGATTATGAAAGATAAAGCAAATTGGAATCAACTCAACGAAGCGGAAGCCTATGTCATTGAGCGCAAAGGCACAGAACGTCCCTTCATTGGCGAATATACAAACTTGAAAGACGCAGGTGTTTACGTTTGTCGTCGTTGCGAAACGCCACTGTATCGTTCAGATGATAAATTTGAATCGCACTGTGGTTGGCCTTCTTTTGATGATGAAATTGCAGGTGCGGTCAAACGTGTTCCCGATGCGGATGGACGGCGCATCGAAATCGTTTGCGATAACTGCGAAGGGCATCTCGGTCACGTCTTTGAAGGCGAGCGATTTACACCAAAAAATACGCGCCACTGCGTCAATTCACTGTCGATGAAATTTATTCCACTAGAAGAATTCGACGAAAAAAAAAGTTAGAGATTGACACTCAAACTGCCACTTTCGCTTGTGGTTGTTTTTGGAGTAAAGAATACTGGTTGCAACGCGCTTCGGGAGTGATCTCGACGCGCGTTGGTTTTACGGGGGGGCTGGTCGCTGATCCTACTTATCAGGAAGTTTGTAAAAAGCAGACGGGACATGCCGAAGCGGTAGAAGTGCAGTACGATCCGCAGCAAACCACCTTTGAAGATTTAGCAAAATACTTTTTCAACCTACATGATCCGACCATTGACCGTACGGGTAAAGGAGGGCAGTATCGTTCCGCTATTTTTTATCATGACAAAACGCAGCAGCAAATTGCGATGAATTTGATAAATGATTTAAAATCAAGAGGTTATGTAGTACAAACGACTTTGGAAGCGGCTGGAGAATTTTATCCAGCGGGAGCGCGACATCAGAAATATTGCAATAGCCGCAGTATGACTCCGAAAGATTATTTTATGGAAAGATTTTGAAAATGAAAAAAGTAGTGACACACCTGTCAGAGATGGGGCGCGAGCGAACTCACAGGAGCGGCAGGATGGGAACACGGATTAGACAGATTTAACGGATTCGCGCAGGTCGTGAGGAGTTTAGTTGGTAGTAAAAGGCGTTATAAGTGATAAGACAAAAATAAACGTACTTCACTAAAACCTACATCACTTTCACAAAAGATTGACAGTCAGAGATTTAGGCAGTCTGTCTTCTGTCAGATTTATCGATCTTTTCTCTGTCTTCTTACTTATATATTCCACTACTACCAACTAAAAACTTCCGACTACAACTACTTAGACGGTGGCATACTCGGGCGCACTTCTACCTTACTTGGCAGTGTCCGTGCGGGCATTTTTAATAAATCCAGAACGATTTGTCCGATGTCTTCTGGTTGAATTTTCCATGCTTCTTTTTCGCTAGGTACGCGATTATTAAAATAGGTAGAAACCGAACCGGGCATAATCGTCGTTGCCTTAATCCCCGCCTGACGTACATCCATCATCACCGCTTGGGTAAAACCAACCAAGCCAAATTTACTGGCATTATATGCCGCGCCTTTCGCAAAGAAATTTGTTCCTGCCAAACTAGCAATAGTAATCAAATATCCTTTAGAATCGGTCAAGGCATCCAAGCCTGCCTTGACGCTATTAAATACGCCCGTCAAATTGATATCAATAGTATCTTGCCATTGTTTAGCGGTCATTTCTTGAATAGAAGCAAAGTGTCCAACACCTGCGTTGGCAACTAATGCATCAATGCTACCAAACTTTTTCAATGTCTTTTTGATAGCTTTTTCTTGCGATTTTAGATCGCGCACATCGGATTCGATGCCAATAACCTTATCTGATTTAGTCGCTTTTGCTAATTTCTTAGCTGCTTTATCCGCGTCTTTTTGACTACGGCTAGTAAAAGCAACGTTCATTCCTGCATTTAATAATATCTCAGCAATGCCGTAGCCAATGCCTTTTGTTCCGCCTGTGATAAAGGCTGTTTTTCCTTTAATCTTCATAAAAAATTATGATTTGAAATTTGTTCGATAATCGTAGAGTTGCTGCTAAAACTACTGGAGTAGGGAAATTGTTGAGTTTGATTTTTAAACAAATACGGAATCATGGTATTTCTATAACTGATAACCCGTATGCGTCACACTTTTACATTTTATATTTTGAATTCTACATTTTATTTTTCAAAAAAAACGATTCCTTTTTTCTTCTTGCTGCTCCTTAGTTTAGCAAGCTGTGAACGGGTACCAGAAGAAAAACAATTTTCGGGCGACCCGCTTTACCGAACGACCGATCCTTCGCGTCTGTATTTCAATAATATTCGTAGCAACAACTACTACCGCGAGCGCAAACCCAACACAAAAATCGATGTTTATAAACACCGCAAACTAAAGATTAATCGCGAAAAGCCACTGATTCAGCCCAAAATCGTCAATAATTGGCTACAGGACGAGGCATATGTTTTTATTGATAAAAACAACTATCTTGGTGGCTTTACAGATACGTTGACTGTACAGTGGCAAGCGGCGGATAGTACGAGTGGCTTTCATTATTTGGCGCTAGCAAATAAAAAAAATCAATATGATTTTGCGAAAGCTATTTATGAAAGTATCGAAGCGCGCCACAATATGCAAGTCAAAACGCAAAAGAATGGCTTCGTCTCCGTTTTCGACGATCGTGAAGAACGCGTAAATTTCCGTACCACTTTGAATGATTATTATAAACTAACGGAACGCAAGGGGTTTTGAGTTACACGCCTGTCGGAGACGAGGCGCGAGCGAGCTGGTCGTTTTTAGTTAATAGTCGCACTTATTTACATGAAAGTTATTAATGAACATCGCGTACCGAACCTGCAAAAATCATCGCGGTTGAGCGATTATTTGGTGGGTGTTTTTGTGGAGTTACCTTCGCGAAAAAGTGTAAAAAAAGCCATCCAGCGCGGCGAAGTATGGGTCAATGAAAAAGTAGCTGGAACGGGACATTGGGTAGAAACTGGGCAACAAATTCAGTTGCTAGAAAATACGCAGTCACTACCCAAAGTATTAGAACTGAAAATTCCAATCGTTTATGAAGACGATTATTTAGCCGTACTTAACAAACCAGCGGGACTGGTCGTCAGTGGAAACCAATATCGGACTGTACAAAATGCGTTGTTATTTAACTTAAAGCCTTCCTTACTACCTGATGCGTTGCGCTTACCACGTCCCGTTCATCGTCTGGATGCAGCGACCAGCGGGTTACTATTAGTTGCTAAAACAGCAAATACTGTGCGTGATTTGAGCACACAATTTGCCAATAAAACCATAAAAAAAAGGTACCGAGCCATTGTTGCAGGAGCAACTCCAGCTGAAGGAACGATTACGCAACCTATTGATAATCAACTTGCTACTAGCCTGTTTATACGAATACAAAAATCACCTTCTCTAAAAAACAAGTGGGTGACTCTCTTAGATTT
>JBGCES010000340.1:0-4468 GCA_045106545.1 Saprospiraceae bacterium | reverse complement strand
TTGTCTCGGGGACTGATTTCAAGCGGAAAATGAGAGAAATTTGACCTGTCCAGATGAGGAAGTTATTTTTTGACCGTTACTTAATCGTTACTTAAGAAAAAAACAAAGTAATAAACATGGAATTTATAGGACTACTATTTGAATTGTTGCTGCTGGGTGCAGGCTTTTATCTTTATCGTCTTTCTATGGGAAGAGTAAAGACGGATGATGAAGCATTAAAAGAGCGAGCGGATGGCTTTTTGGAGAGTAATCGGACTATTATACGCATCGGCGCACTAGCGTTGATGGCAATAATGACGGTGAATATTATATTACACCTGCTACAGTGGGGAGGGTGAGGTGTTGAACGAATTTAATGCACTTTATTTAATGGTGTAATTGCCAAATTGTAACATTGTGAGGCACACCTAATCTGCACAATTACACAATATTACAATCAATTACAACTTAATGTATCAATTCAACTACTCTTATCTAACCCTTAATGACGTCGTTAATATCTGCTTTGATCTTATTTGCTAAATTATTAGCGATGACGCCCGATGAGCTTTCGGAATAAATACGGATGATCGGTTCGGTATTCGATTTGCGTAAGTGAATCCAATCCGAATCAATGTTGATTTTTAAACCGTCAATCCGACTTTGGTCATATTTTTTGTACTTCTCGGCGAGTTGTTCAAAAATAGCGTCCAAGTCAATTTCTGGTCGGAGTTGGATTTTATTTTTAGAAATTACGTAGTGTGGGTAGCTCTTACGGAGGAAAGAAGCAGGTTTTCCAGAAGCTGCCAAGTGGGTTAAGAAGAGCGCGATTCCTACTAAAGCATCGCGACCATAGTGCAGTTCTGGTAAAATAATTCCACCATTGCCTTCACCACCGATGACGGCATTATTTTCTTTCATGGTGCGCACTACATTTACTTCTCCGACTGCCGAAGCGAAGTATTTGCTACCATGTTTTTTCTCGGTGACGTCTTTTAAGGCGCGAGTAGAGGAGAGGTTAGAAACGGTTGTACCGAATTTTTTACTTAAGACATAATCCGCAACCGCAACTAAGGTATATTCTTCGCCAAACATTTCACCATCTTCTGTCACAAATGCAAGTCGATCTACGTCTGGGTCAACAACTATTCCCAAGTCAGCGCGTTCGTCTTGCACTTTCTTAGACAACCTCATAAGATTTTGAGGAAGTGGTTCTGGGTTATGATCAAACTGTCCGTTTGGCGTATCATTAATCAGCACATATTCACAGCCTAATTTTTCCAATAAAGGCGGAATACTGAGCGCACCCGTAGAGTTAATACAATCGACAACGATTTTGAAACCGCGTTTTTTTACCACCGCAATATCAACTAGTTCTAAAGCCAATATTTCCTTGATGTGATAATCGATGTAAGTATCGTTTTTAGAATAGCTACCTAATTTAGTTACTCCCGCATATTGAATGTCTCCACTTTCTATCAGGTCTAGTACTTCCTTACCATCTTCTCCGCTAATGAATTCTCCCTTTTGATTTAAAAATTTCAAGGCATTCCATTCCTTTGGATTATGACTTGCAGTAAAAATAATTCCTGCCCCTGCATTCTCTGCTACCACTGCCATTTCTACAGTCGGAGTAGTCGATAAACCTAAATCAACTACATCAATGCCTAATGATTGTAAGGTATTAATGGCTAGATTCGCAACGATTTCTCCCGAAATTCGTGCATCTCGACCTACAACAATCTTGTTGTTGCCCGTTTTCTTTAAGGTCCAGTAACCAAAAGCTGCCGAGCACTCCACAATATCTTGTGGGGTCAAATTGTCGCCCGCTGCGCCGCCGATAGTACCGCGAATTCCAGAAATAGATTTAATTAGTGGCAAAACTGAGATAGTTAAAAGTGAGGTAAAAGGAGTCGTTTTTGAGGATTCAATTAGGCAAATGATTCGATTAAAAATCTGAAAGACTAAGTCGTTTTTACTAATACTTAGTGATATTTTTTGCCAACTCCACTGTACCGTAATTAGGTTTTTAGTTGGGTTAAAAAAGTAAAAAAAGCAATAAAAATGATGCTGATTCCTACTTTGCGAACCGCCTGCAAAGGTAGAAAAAAAGGGGTAACGACCTCAATTTTAGCTGACTTCTTTCCGCAAAACATTTAACAAGTTTATTAAGTGCTCAATATCAGCGGGTTGCGTCGCATAATTAGTAATGCAGGCTCGTATGGTTGGCTTTCCATCAACTGGAAAAACGGATAGCCATGCTTCACCTGATTCGACGATTTTATGGTACATTTTGGCGGGGAAAGTGTCGTCATTCTCGTGTTTTGGGTCGGTAAAACAGACAATAGGAAGTAACGAGTCGTTTAGAATCAGCCAGCCGTGCTCGCGTAATTTTGTTTTTAATAAATCACCCATATCTTGCTGATGTTCAATGGTTTGTGCGTAGCCGTTCCAGCCGTAGAATAGCAAAGAAAGGTACAGTTTTAAACCAATAAAGCGTCGCGACCATTGAATAGATTGCTCGTAAGGATCGACGATTTGATGCGCATTATCTACAGGCGGCATATAATTATTTGCCATGCTGAACGTGCGTTGCAAAATTTCTTGGTGGGGCGTTAGAAATAAACTCGCTGCCATGGGTACAGATAGCCATTTATGAATATCAAAAGTGATAGAATCCGACCGTTCTATACCGGTTATCCATTCTCGAAATTCAGGATGTAATGCCACCGCGCCTCCATAAGCCGCATCCACGTGAAACCAGAGTTTAAACTCGGTAGTTACTTCCGAAAGGGCATTTAGGTCATCAATTGCTCCCAAACCAGTCGTTCCCGCAGTACCGACGATCATTAATGGACGCAATCCTTTTTTGCGATCGGCTTCTATTTGTTGATGCAATAAATTGACATCCATTTCAAACTCACCCGTTACTGGAATATGTACGACCGAATCCGTTCCTAAACCTACACATTTTGCTGCTTTGTCCACTGAATGATGGGCTTCTGCCGAACAATAAATGCGTGGACGCTGCGTCATTCCGAATACACCCGTTTGAGGAAAATCAGGAAAAGCGTGATTTAAGGCACATAAAACTGCTGTTAAATTCGCTTCTGCGCCGCCTGAGGCAAATGTTCCGTCAATCGAATCGGTGTAACCAAATTTACGTCCGATAGCTTCTACTAAATATTTTTCTACTTCGGCTGCAAAAGGCGCATGACTCCATGCCGCCATTTGCGGATTGTAAGTGGCGGTAATCCAATCTGCCAAAATACTCGCAAAATTGGCGCGCGGATTAAACAAACCATAATACATCGGATTCGTAATGTGGACTTGGTATTTTTCTAATCCTTCCATCACGGCATCCAGTGCGGCTTGAGGTGTAGGCAAGGTTTTAAAATCAAATTGGCGAACGAAGTCAATAATTTCCTGTGGTTCAGCGTCAGGTGTGACGCTTTGGTTATCGGGTTGCGAATAGAACTTTTCTAATCTAGTTTGTACCTGTTGGATGAGTGCTTGGCGTTGAGTGGCGGTGAGATCAAAGGTGTTTTGCATAATTTTAGTTTTAATAAAGCGTTACTTTTACCGCTGCAAACATTATAGCAATGAAGATAGTTGGATGTATGCGAAATCCCGCAAGAAATGGAGTGAATCCGTGATCTAAATCAAATATTTCGATAACCTTAAGCAAATATGACAAAATACTTTTTTTCTATTCTTCTTCTATTCGGGCTAATTTCAACGTTTGCTTGTCAGCAAGACAAAACTACTAACGAAGCCACCGAAACCGATTCTTCTCTCGCCGAATTTGAAGCTTTCTATGACCGTTTTCACTTAGATAGTTTGTATCAAATGGAGCATATTACCTTTCCATTGGAAGGCATTCCTGCGCAAGCGGATAGCGCGACTTTAACCGATAATGCATTTCGTTGGCAAAAGGACGAATGGCGAATGCATCGTCCATTTAATCGTTATGATAACAATTTTCAGCGCGAGTTTTTACCTGTCGGGAAAACGATGATTGTGGAGAAAATTACTGATGCAAAAACAGGTTTTAGCATGACGCGCCGTTTTGCTAAGTTGGATGAAAATTGGTATTTGATTTACTATGCAGGGATGAATATGTTGGTGACAGGGTAAAGGGAGAGAGTTGGTAGTTTTTAGTTATGAGTTTTTAGTTGGTAGTATGCTGGATAACTTTAATGAAAATCCGTAGCTAACCCAATCCGTAGCTAAAAAAATAAGATACGGATTAGATTAGACACAGATTTTTTAATTGAAAAATGGAATGGAATTTTCATTTTTTTAGCGTGCTAAAAAATAATCAAATATGTTTTTAATGACCTGATTATCAGTGGATTATGTTTATTTGAAAAAATATAATCCAAGTGCTTAGACTCAAATATAAACATAAAGGCGAATAGATCGCACGATCTCGCTTCGAAAATTCATCTGTTCCATCTTTGCTAAAGAAGCCACAGTAATCAAAATT
>JBGCES010000034.1:0-5464 GCA_045106545.1 Saprospiraceae bacterium | reverse complement strand
CAGGCGAAAGGAGTAAGATGGGTAGGTGAGCTTGATTGGTTTTGCATTTACGAAGTTTAATTGTGGAAATAAAAAACGTGCTCTATTTTTAATAAAAACAAAACTAAAAATTAAATTATAATCGGATCAATAAGTGAAAGTACAAATTCAGGTTCAAGTTTCAAATTCAACAAATAACTAACAATCAGGTCGATTATCCTTTAAATATCTAAATCCATAGGGGCATTCCACAAAATAACCCATCTTTGTATTAGCGTAGAAAACCTAATCGTCGCTCACCTAGAATATTCAACTATGCGTAACCAATTTCTATATCCTTCGCTGCCGCTGCGTCCTTATATTCAGTACTACCACCTTTGTAAATTGAGTGCTGAAGAGCAGATACAGCAAAATATTCGAGACTTTCCACGCACAGCATTAGATATAGCTTTTTGTTTTACAGGCGGCGTTGATATCTCTGTCAATCAGCAAATATTTCACATCAATAAAGCCTCTTTGATTGGCCAGTTTGACCAACCCTATATCGTGCAAATGCAACAAGGAGTTGAGTTATTACACGTTCGTTTTAAACCTGCCGGCTTTTATCCCTTAACAAAAGTATCTTTACAGGTCGCTATAAACAGAGAAATAGAATTGGATGAATTATTGGGACCGCAAGTCGATAACTGGTACGAATATCTGGGGCAATTAAATACGATGGAGGAGCGAATACAACGCTTAGAACAACTATTAATTCCACTTTACCAATCTGCAACTTACCATCACCGCTTTGAATATGGTATTCAACAAATCAACGCTACGCGCGGACAAATCACCGTGCAGCAACTCAGCGAACAACTCCACAGCAACTACAAAACCCTAGATCGCTGGTTTAAAAAATACGTCGGTTTCTCACCTAAACGCTACATTCAACTCACCCGTTTTAAATATCTGGTAGAAGCCTTAGAACAAAATCAAACACCTGATTACAGTCAACTTGCCTATGAGTTTGGCTTCTGCGATCAAGCCCATTTTATCAAAGAATTTAAACAATTTGCCCAAGTCTCACCAGGCGATTTTTGGCAAAATTATCAGCAGTCGGATGCTGCGTATAGTTTGAATCAGTAGAGATGTAAGTTAATAAAGTTGATAGGTTGACTGAGTTAATTAGTTGATTACCATTGATTTATCACCTTTGTAGTCAACTGAATCAACTAATAAACTTATCAACTCCCCCCCCAAGTGTCGAATTTTTACAATCATAACCGAAAGCTTTAGCCGTAATTTGTGGTATTGAAAACGGGCAAAAGGTAAAAGGCAAAGGGTAAAGGGAAACGCTTTTGCTTATTCTAGAAGTGTCCTTTTACCTTTCTTCCTTTTTCCCTTCACCTAAATCTTTCCGTTATGAAAATCATCTATTCACTACTGCTATTTTTTGCAAGTTGTCAATTCATCTTTGCACAGACCGAAACGACCAATAAACTACCTTTGACCATCACGGTTTTTAATCATTCCGTCGGTATTCCGTTCAAGGATTTTATTAAAACGCCACTCAATTTCGGAGTAAGTATCGGTACGGAATTTACCTACCGTCAAGCGGAAAATAGTTCCTATCATCAGCAGGTCGCTATTGGTTATTATTACCATAAAAATCTAAATTCCGCACTCTACCTAAAAAGTGATTTCGTTTATCGCTATACGACAAACGGTGGCTGGTTTGGAGAGGTACAAGTCGGTGCGGGCTATCTCCGTGATTTTAATGAACAACTTACGTTTAAACGTTCCGAAGCAGGCGAATATCTACCGCAGAAAAGCCGTAGTTACGGCGGAATGATCGCAGGTGGAGGCGTAGGGACAGGGTTTCGGATGCAGGTAAACGAGCAGTTAAACATCGTACCTTTTGCGCGCTACGAAGGCTTTTTCCAATTCCCTTATTCGGAGTTGACAAGCGTTTTTCCGCATTCTTTGCTGCACGTTGGGAGTCGGTTGGAGTTTAAATAGCAACTCTCCAGTAGGTTATTCACGGTTTAATTGCTTTGCGATTATTAAACATTGAGTTCACTCCGAAAAGTAATTTGACGCTGAAAGACACTGATTATTATGATTTATTATGTTTGTTTTTAATTGATTTTTCAGTTTATAACAAATAAACAAATCTGTGTTCTCTGCGTCTCTGCGTTCAATTACTTTTCGGACTAGGCTCAACATTCAAAAACAAAATCAAGCTATGCATTTTCTAAAATTATTCTCATTCTTCCTTCTCCCTTTATTCTTTTTTCAATGTCAAAAATCCATCGACATCGCCGTAGACGATTGCAGCGAAGAACAAATCGACGGAGAACCCATTCATCCGCAAGCCGAGCAATTTCAAGCCTTATTGGATAAATATGTTAATGAAATTGGCTTTCCAGGTGTAACGATGGTTATTTATTCGCCGACAGACGGCAAATGGGTTGGCTCAGCGGGTTATTCGCGCTTGGAAAATCAAACGCCGATGCAGCCGTGCAATATTTTTCATTCAGCGAGTGTGGCGAAGACTTATCATACGACAGCGGCGATGTTATTACAGGAAGAAGGTCGGTTAGATTTGGATCAAACCGTTGCATCTTACATGCCCAAATCAACTTGCGCAGATTTACCGAATTTAAATAGTGCGACGGTGCGCCAATTAATGAATCACACATCAGGAATTCCTGATTTTATTGAAGCAGACGCACACGTACTGGATTATTTTCATGATTTACAACGTGAATTTACCACTCAGCAATATCTGGAATATGTGTGTGGAAAAGAACCTAATTTTCCTGCTGGTGCGAAGACGGAATACAGTAATACCAATACCGTGTTATTAGCACTAATTATGGATGAAGTAGCAGGAAATCATGCCAACGTGATTACCGAAAAAATCCTGCAACCGCTTGGTCTGGAACATACTTTTTATAAAAATGAAACGGCGTATCCAGCGCCGACGGGATCGGTGAATACTTATGTGGATATACGTGGTGACGGCGAGTTGATAAACTCGACAGAGATTGAGCGCAACTTTGCGGCGATGAGCATTGGACATGATGGCATGCTGGCATCCGCAAACGATTATCTGCGCTTTATGCATGCCCTCTTAAATGGCGAAATCGTCAACGAAAATTCACTCGCACAAATGCTGGATTATCAACCATATAGTGCCAGCATCGTCTGGGGTGAAGGCTTGGGTTTAGAAGTAACTCAAACACCTTTGAAAACCCTCACCCGCGCTGGACATAATGGCGGATCACTGGGCGCAGCGAACAATATTTTCCATTATGTAGAAACGAATACAACGATTGCGATTTGTAGCAACTTTGGTGATTTTCTGCCGAGTCCGTTGGGACAGCGTTTCTATAGTCCGTTGATTGGTAATCGAAATACGTTAATGGGGGAGGTTGAGGTGTTGTTGTTTGGGGAATAAAATATGTTAATTTTTTGCACCAAAATTTTTTGTTACTTGCTGTAATAACTCCCATACATCTCCTCATAAGCGTCCTCCAAAGAAGCTGCAAAACGATCCATATCAAATAACGGTAATTGCTCAGCTCGCTCCTGAAGTTGCAGACGAAGCATTTGCATTCGTTTTAGATCGGAAGCTAAATCAATTGCTAGTTGTTTAAAGCTATCCAAATCAGTACAGATCAATTCTGATTGTTGTGCACCACCAACAACAGTTGCTGCTAGTCGCGAAGTGAAATTATCTCTCACACAAGTCAAAACGGGCGTTTGCATAGCAATACTGGCTACTGCGGTCGCACCTGCGCCGTAATGCAAGGTATCCAAAAACAAATCTGCTAAGGACAAGCGATGTAAAAAGGTAGGATAATCTGCCCATTCAGAAAAATATACGCGGCTGATATCTAGCCAATGATCGGCTGCGAATTTTTTTAGATTTTCCTGTACGGTTTCACTGACGCCAATCCAAAGTACGCCATTGTCTGTGGCGTTGACAATATCTAACCACGCGACAAAAATCTGAGGGTCGTACTTTTCAGGACGATTAAAAGCAGCGAAAATAAAAGCATCTTCGGCAATGTCGTATTGCTCACGTCCACCTTGCGGTAATTCAATCTGTGGAATCGCTCCTGGAAATGCATGTGGTAAACGATAAACTTGTTCCGTACAATACTCTTCTACTGCTTCTGGAATTAAGTATTCATCGGCAATGATATAATCATAAAAATCTGCCCCACTGGTATTTGGATAACCTAGAAAATGCGCTTGCACGGGAGCAGGACGCGCTGCCGCTACTTCTGGTCGAGCGTAAGCCGTATAGCCACCTAGATCAATGAGCACATCAATTTCATCGGCGTAAATTTGTTTAGCTACTTCAGCATTTGCCGCAAAGGGCATTTCTCGAAAATGATCTACTCCTGTTTTAATACTTTGGTAAATATCGTCGGTTTCCTTTGCTTCCGATAGCGCGTAGGCATAGACCTCGATGCGGTCGCGGTGGTGGGCTTTAAAAACATGTTGAATAATGCGCCCTACGGGATGATGCCGAAAATCAGGTGAGATATAGCCAATTCTTAGTCGCTCGTGCTGATGTGGCTGATGATTAAACTGCGTTTGTTTAATGATAAATTCGGCTCGTTCTTTTGCCCGTTCAGCAGAAAAGCGATTGAGGTGCGTGTGAAATTCCAGTGGCAAAGCATAGTAATTCATATCCAACAATGGCAAGTTACTATTGCGGATCTTTTCATCTTCGCTTTCCATAATGGCGGTCGCAGTCTTTGCCCAAAGCTGGCAATCTTCTTCCCGTCTTGTCCAGTCGCAAAGTTTTGCGCGCAAAGTAATACTTTGAAAAATAGCAGGATAAAAGGCAGGATCAAGTTTTAACGCTTCCGCTAATAGCGGTTGTGCATTTTCTAATTGTTGTAAGGCGACATAAGCACTGGCAAGTGTCGTAGCAGCCTCAGCCGTTGGCTCGATTTTAACTGCTTTTCTAAGATGTGGAATGGCGACTTCGTAAGCACCGACTGATGCTAATGTGCCACCTAATGCAGTACGCGCAGGTAGATCATCTGGTAATAATTTGACCAGTTTTGCGTAATATTTTATCGCTTTGCGGCGGTCGCCATTAGCGGAATACCATTGTGCTACGGCGCGATAATTTTCTGGTTGGTCAGGCGCTATTTTTAGTGCTTTTTTTAAAAGCAATTCTGCTTGCAATGGTTCTCCTTCCTGTGAAAGCAATAAGGCAAATTCCCGCAAAGGTTCATCCCAATTGGGATTTAAAGCTATTGCTTTTTCAAAGAATTCTTTCGCTTCATTTGGCTTTTTCAACACCCTTGCCATACAGGCAAAATTATGATTGGCAGGTGCGTTATTGGGCATTTTTTTAACTGCCGTCTTAAAAGCGGTATAAGCAGCTTCATTCTCCTCTCTTTTTTGCAAAAATTGACCTTTTACGGTAAGTGCTTTAGCATGATTAGGAAAAACCTCAAGAATACGATCTACT
>JBGCES010000339.1:0-2786 GCA_045106545.1 Saprospiraceae bacterium | reverse complement strand
CATCTCCTTGATACTCATAGAGCGAAAGCAAAAAAATGGCAGATGGGTATTCCCGTTAATCTTTGGATTATACCTTTTTGTTCACGCTGTAATTGTATTTCAAATCAAAATAGCACCCTGGGAAGCATTTGCGAAGTGGTTTGCGGACTTACCGTTGACCTAGATACTAACGATAATCAGTGCATTCTAACGAAAGTAAATTGATATATGCCAGCGCGTAGCGATGTCCCCCTTGGCAGCATAAATTTTCACCATGAATTTTTGTGGCGCATAACTTGTTCCGTAGCATTACAGAAGCGACACACCCCTTGAATTTAATGGAAGCATCGCTACGCGCTGCGAATATTTCAGCTAATGATTGGCTACCAAGAGGTTAATCGCTACGCGCTTATGAAGCATCAAAAAATTATATTACAAATTAAAAATTAGGACTTTACAAAGTTTTTATTTGACGCTGATTCTCTATGATTTTTTCCGTAATGCTACGGAAAAAATCTGCGTTTATCTGCGTCAAGAACTGTGTCTTTTGCAAAACTTTGTACAAACCTAATTAAAAATCTTCCATCATCTCTTCCGCCATTGGGTGAACGAATACCCGTTCCATCCGCTTGGAATTGTCCAAGATTTTATAAAATGAATTGATGTATCTAATCATCTGATTGCGATCCGATTTAGGAAGATACTCGAAGTTAGCAACCGTTGCGAGCAGTTCCGCTTTTTTTGCTTTGAATAGATCAAAGATAGGTAGGAGATCTTCCATTTTCTTTTTATGCCCCAGAAAATAGCGGTCTGTAATAGTGCCCATCCCGAATATAGGGTCGGGAGTAGCATAAACTGCATTCACCATGCCCGAAAAATCAAAATCGTAGGGAATGGGTACCATAGTGCCGTCTTCCCAACTAATGACCTCCGTGTTTTTGCAAGTTGGTAGCAGCCAATCGGTGTTGCCAATAAAAAATTGAAAAACTTGCATAATGGTGTAGTCATGGGGGGAAATCTGCACGGGTCTCATACACTTGACATCGCTCATTTTAGCGCCCAAACGGTGGATTAATTCTTCTCGGTGTTCAATTAGAAAACCTTTTGCCGAAATCGGAGCGATTTGCTGGAGCGAATCTTTTAATGATAGATTAACTAATTGTACGCGTAAGCTATTGTCCGTTAATAGATTGTAGAATTTGTACACCAAGTATTCTTTCAAAACGTATCTTTGATAAGCCTTATTCGATTTGCAGGGGTACACCAATTTAAATTCGTTTAAATCATTTAGATTTCTTGCTGCTAAAGCCTTTTTAGGATACTTGATTTTTAAAGGGGGGTTATCGCAATTTAAACTTCTAAACTTCCCTCTAGTTTTAACTTTCACTTCGTCCGCCCACACTTCTCCATCACTAAAGGTAAAGGAGAGCATGGCCTTTTGATAATTCATCATTCGACGATCATTAAAGAGCATCTTAAAGTCCATTTCTATAGAAAGTTCAGGCAATTCTTGCTGAGTTAATACATCTAATAGGCTAGTTTCTGGTCGTTCCGTTGCGATAGTATCTTGAGCTGCTAGATGTATAGGTAATAGAAAAAGAAAAAAGATAGGAAGTAAATGGACTCTATTCATAATTAGTAAGTTGGTTCTACTGAATGATGGCTATACCAAATAAATGATTTCATAGATTAATATCTACCAAATAATAGTTTCCACAAAAAGATAAACTATCTTTTATCATTCTTCAATTATCAAAGGTAGGTATTTGAAAACATGGTACAAGTAAGTCAGGAAAAGAAATTATACTGCTAGCGGCTAGTTTATCTGAATTGCTAGCGCGATGTTTTCAACTCGTGCTATGTTAGAAGTGCATATTAGATTTGCAAACTGCAATCTTTTTTATCTTCTAGAAGATTATATCTTGGATATGGGAATAATTCAATAAAAATTATGTTACACTGTAATAATATCCGAACCGAAAGGTTAGTTTTTATAAAAATCCCACACCAGAAAGTACATGGTTAACATCTAGTCTTTCAAAGGCACTTCAATCTACTTAATAAACCTTCAAAAAACATGAAAAAACAACTCATCCTACTCATCACACTCATCAGTTTATTATTTGCTTGCGCAGAAAGTCCAAAACCATTAAACAATGGCATAACCGAAGAATTGATAAAAAACGAAATAGCTGAATCACTGAATAACAAATCGACCTTTGTATTAAATAATCAAAAAGACACCATTATTCTAGGAAAGAATGGCACAAAAATTAAGGTTGAACAAAACGCATTTGTTGACTCTAGTGGGCAAGCTGTAAATGAAAAAATTGAATTAGTAGTAAAAGAAGTAACGAAATTAAGTGAAATGATTCATGAAAATATTTCAACTGTTACGGCGAATGGAATTTTAGAAACGAAGGGTATGATGAAAATTGAAGCTTATTATGAGGGGCAATTATTGAAACTATCAGAGGGTAAAAGTTTAGACGTTTTCTTTCCAGTAGATGAAGTAAAAGATGAGAATGCAAACTTGTATTATGGCATAGAAAATGAAGAAAATGTCATTGAATGGGAAATTGCTGAAGATTTGATAAAAGAGGAGGTTAACGATGATAAATACATAACTGATATTTCGATAAAATATAGATTTGTTGAAGATCTAGACAGCAGTTCGCACGATAAATTAACAAATATTATCAAGTAATAATTTAACGATAAATTTATCATTGTTTTTTGTCAAAATCTAGTATTCAAACTAATTTCAAATCACACATATAGAAGTAAATTAAAATTGAATGCTATTT
>JBGCES010000338.1:0-8731 GCA_045106545.1 Saprospiraceae bacterium | reverse complement strand
TGGGTAGTAGGCTTTGAGTTAAGCTACCCGTTTCTAATTAGAGTTCGGTTTTAAAACGGCAGTTCGCAGTAGGTGTTCATTAAAAAAGCGGTTGCCACTCTCCCGAGCAACAACCGCTTTCTCACAGACAGGAATGTCTGTCCTCCATTTTAATCAATCATCACCTTCCGCACCACTGTAGCATCGGTTGTACTTACTTTTACAAAGTACATACCCGCTGCTAAACTCGCTACGTTGAAAGGAACAATTTCTTGACCACGGTAAGTGTCCATTTGCTGCGTTAATACTTCTTTGCCATCTACGTTTACAATCGTGATAGTAATGGCAGTATTATCGTCATTAGTGATAGCTACATTCAGTAAATCACCCGCTGGATTTGGATAAACACTTACAGCTACGCTTTCAGCGGCGAGGTCTTCGGTGTTAGTAGCCATATTGCCTTCTACCACTGTACCACGTTCTGCTGCCATCGCAGTCACCACATCGCCGCCACTAGAAGTAGCAGTTGCCATGCTGTTGTAATTTGCCATATCGAATACTTCAATATCATCTATGTACCAACCGATACCATCGGCAGGGTCGCCATCTGCTTCAACTTCAGTACCGAAACGGTAACGCCACCAAATTTGCTCGCCTTGATAAGCACTCAAATCGATGTAAGTCATTTGCCAATCTGGATTTGCATTACCTGCGTAGCATTGTAGATTTGCAATAGCAAAAGTTCCATAAGCTAACTGAGAATTGTATGGCGTACGGAAAATTTGATCTTCCGTTAAGCGTTCCCATTGGAAATTATCGCGAGAGATTTCGACAATAGCACCGTCTGTAGCCCATTCTGTCTCAAATTGGTGCGCAAAACGCAATACGGGTTGAGTACCAGTCACTGCTAATGGACGCAAAGTACGTAATACTTGATCGTTACCTTCTGCCGTAGCTGGAACAAACCAACTCGTCGTGCCACTAAAAGAATTATCTTCATTTAAATCCCAAATCGCATTTCCATCTAATGCTTCAAATTCCCAATTGGCATCACCGCTTTCTACATCATCAAAGAATTGACGTACAGAAGCTACATTATCAGGTGTGCTGACTTCATAAGTAACAGTAACTGCTTCATCTACGCCTAATGCTACTTCTGGGAAAGTAATTACTCCATTTTCTACCACTACATCTGCTACGGATGCGCTACCCATGATGTAAGAAGTACCAGCAGGTAATTCATCGCTAATCGTTACCATCATACTTTCCGCTTTATAGTTAGTAGCTTGAATGGTCGTCATAATTGATTCTCCTGCTTCAATAACTGGAGTCATCGTTTTATTCAATACCAATTCGTCTAAACAAGAAGGAGGCATCGCATAGCCTTCTTGTCCATCGTTACGGTTATTTTTACTACGTCCGTCTGCATCGAACCCAAAACCACGTCCCGCAAAAGCTTGCCAAATTAGACAGCTATTGCGACCACCGTTATTGGCTTCATCGGCAGCTAAAATTCCATCCCGACCAGCAATAAAGCCTGGATTACAACCTTGAAATTTCATTCCATCAAATACCAATTGAATGGCTTGGTTATTCCCACCTTCGCCATTAATGAAATCTTCGTCAAAACCATATTCGTCCACAAATAGCCAGTACATATCCCACAGCGTTGTTGCGGGAACTTCTCCCAGCGGGTGCGGAGCTGTCGTACCAATAATATCATTCATGGTTTGTGGGTTGACACTCATATCATTTGAGTAAGGGAAGCGACGAATACCTGCACCATCGGTTTGTTGCTGTTGCACGTAAGTACCTACGCCCCGACGCTGTTCGCCAACATCCCCAGGTTTAGCGTGCATCGCTAATGCGAAGAAGTCACTCCAGCCTTCGCCCATCTGCTCGTCATTACTTAAACAACCAGAATTCAACCGCCCCCCCGTTAACCGAATCGAAATACCGTGTCCATATTCGTGAGCGATAATACCATTATCAAAATCGCCATCTAAATTCATTGGTCCTTCTTGTACAGGCGAGCCAAATGTAACAACTAATGGATTACCTACGGCTGCACGGATAGCAGTACAATCACCGAAAGACATACCAAGAGTTGGAATAGTGATTTGTCCTTGGAATGGAGAATCTGCTGGCGCAGTCATGCCACCGAGTCCACCACCAGAAAAATCACAGATAATCGCAGCAATTGCGCCCGCTTCTTGTGCGTAAAACGTTTTATCAATAAAGAAACAACTACCTCGATCAACAATCGCAATTTTTCCTGTCAGATCTACGATAGCAGGATTACAGCCCTGCGTTGCATCAGCAGTACCATCATCCATAATTGCTACTTCACCAGTAATCGGTTCAAACGCTTCGTCAGATACATTAGGAGATGGTGTAAAATCAGCAGTACTCGTTTCATAAACGCCAGCTAAATTAGCAGGTGATTCTACTGTCAATAAACCTGAACGATTCCAGTTAAACATCTGCATCCGTCCTTCTGAACCATCAGGAGGAGTAGAAAAGTTAGCATTATTAATACCACTACCATCTTGTGCATTTGCTTCTACTGCATCGTTACCAGTACCACCGTTGCCATAGTTATTTTGTTGGAAATTACCACTCACTTCGTCAAATCCGTAGCGGTAAGCAAAATCGTGAATTACGTTATTCATATAAAATAACTGCGTTACCGCCATTTGTGAATTGGTATCGGGTTCACCTAATTCTACAAATTCAAAATCAAATTTTAACTCATCACCGCCGTCTGGTTCTGGTTCACTTGGGCTATTGTTACCTTGTGCATCTAGGAAAGCATGTACGTTATTACCGCGTGTAATTGTGTATTCTGCTCCTTCCATACCATCTGTATCGTGCCAACCAAAAGGCGAAGCAGTAGCATCGGCAGGACTGATCACAACTTCACGTTCGCCGTGATTTGGACTTTCGTTAGGAACAGCAAATACATTGTAAGAAGATGATTCTTCCAACATTTGATTTTGCTGTAATAATGCCTCCTGTACGGGCGTAAATGCATGATCGTCGGTACACTGACCGCCTTTTGCATGGCGGTGGTGTTCCAATTTACAGTAAGTGGTATAGTTATTTTTACTTACTAACTCGCCCGTTACCGCATCCATGCGCAAGTTGTAATAATCGTGGTTATCTTTTTGGTCAATTGCCAAATCCCACGTTAAGCGCAATTCTGTAATTTCACCAAAAGAGTTGAAAACAGGAGCGTATTTTTTCTGAACGGTAATATCTGAATTAGAAATATCACCACCGTGATAAACGTGCTTCGCACCAGATTTGCTTTTTAATTCCAAATTAGCAAACCCCGTAATACCTAAATGCTCTGCAGCATTATAAACGGCGCGTGTAGGTTCTAATACAGTAGTCGTCGTATTTACTTTTTCGGTAAGGTTGCGTACTAAGTTATCTCCTACGTGCAATACTTCGCCATTCGGTAGGATATTAACATTTACAATACCGTTGTAAATCTCAACGCCTTGGTAGCGTTGCATAAAATAGATATGCGTCACACCGTTGTGTTTAGATACGATTTGATCGTTGACGACCATATCACTCACATCGGCAGGGCTGAGTTGCCAATCTGCGGTCTTAGTTTCAATGTGACGGAGTGCAATGTCTAAAGGCGTTTGTTGTTGAGCTTCGGCAGTGTTACTCCACACGAAGAACAGACTAAAGCAGAATAGGTACGTAAGTTTTTTAATCATATTTTTAATATAAAATTTGTAATCAACAAAGTAAATTGCTCATTACGATAATAGAGGAAAGAAAATTATTTTTAATAAAAGGTGTAAGGTGAGTAGTAAACAACAGTTATTATAAGTCTGTCCAAAAGTAGGTACTTTTGATAAAGTTTGAATAGTAAATTCAAAATAATATTAGTAAATAGCAGACATATTATTGTTTAAAAAGCCAGTCGCAATTCAATCTACGACTGGCTTTTTCATTTTACACTGCTGTTCTATTTTAGCCTAATTCAACTGTCGCCCCGTACAAATCACTCTTTTCAATTCTTCTTTAAATTCTGCCATAGCAGGATCTTTCAAAACCAAAACGCCTTCTTCATTCTCCATCAATTCACCTATTTTTTTAACCACTTTCCCTGCGTCCATGCGAAAGGTCATTTCTTCTGCTTGTTCTGCGCCTTCGATCATATAGTCGTAGCGAACTTTGATCAAGTTCCCTTCCCTTATGCCTTTCACGGTTCCATGTCCGCCATCCTTCTCAAATGGATGCCAATGTAAGTCGCCCGTAACAACGTCTCCTTCAATCTTTATATTTAAAAAAGTAGAATCCTGTTGGTTGGCATCTTCTCCGAAGGTAGATAGGTAGCAAAATTCTTCGGTAGCCACCGGTTGTACTTTAGTAGAATCGACTACTGTGGTTTCAGCATTATCATCGCTAGTTGGAGTCGAATTATTAGCGCAAGCTGTGACAAAGAGCAAGCCTAATAGAAGGTAATTGAGTTTAAACATGATGTTTGTAAATATAAAATTTGTTAAAAAATGAAGTAAAATCTTAACATTTATCAGAAAAGCAGGTCGTTGGTCGAGATTCATCTATCACTTATCGAAACCCGCATAAGTCCGTGCAGCCTTTCAAATAGTAGTCGGTCATTGAATTTGTTCACCGTTGCTTAATAATCGCAACGCTTTTTTTGAAAACTAAAACTATTACCGTTATGAGAACCCTTTTTTGTTTTTGTTTAGCTACCCTTTTTACGTTGTCTTTATCTGCGTCTCCTATGCCGACCATCGACTGGAATTTGACGACTACAGTAGCGCAAAATAAGATGATTCACCTAAAAATTAATAACCTGAATCAAGCAGCAACGCGCGTCTATCTAACTGATTTACAAGAAGAAATGGAGTATTTCGCTAAGCGCATTCGTAAGCACAATGGCTTTAGTAAAGTCTTGGATTTAAGCGAGTTACCCAACGGACGTTACTTGCTCAAGGTACAAAATAAATCGGGAGTACAACAGCAAATCATTTTGATCCGCGATCAAATGGTTGTCACTTCTCACACCATTAAATAAGAAAATTAACTCTTTGACAAGAGAATAACTTAACCGTTTATACTAATCCATAATTTTATATTAAGGATGGATGGCAGCACGTAAATGTTGTCATCCATTTCTTTTTTAGCACTATGGTAAAAAGTGTGGGTATGATATTTTTAAAAGGATAAATGTATGGATGAAAATAAATACATTTTATTTAAAATACATAAATTACTATAATTCGGCACTTTATAAAACCTATCTTCTCTCAGATTTATCAGCCTGCTCCGAAGTATTTCGGAGGTCTCTTTTCTGTCTTCCCACTTACTTACTTGATCGCAATCAGTCGCTGTGGTGGGTTATTCTTCACCTCGGTGGGTAAGTTCTGTTAAATCACTTCTTTGATAGCTGCCAACATACTTTTCTTAATAAATGAACGGTGGGTGACCAAGCTAATTTCGCGCATAGGAACCGGCTGCTGAAAAGTCGAAACGCGCGTTTGGCGGCGGTCATCTAATTCTAAAACCGCCAATTCAGGCAAAACCGTAATCCCCTGATTCCGCTCGACTAATTTGATTAATGTTTCCAAACTGCCCATCTGATAAGATAATTGCCGATCGTCTTTTTCGCGCAACTCGCAGAGATTTATCACTTGCGATCGTAAGCAGTGCCCTTCCTCCAAAAGTAGCAATTTTTGAATATCGATTTCCTCTGGTAGCAGAAATTTTTTATCGACCTGTTCGCGACCGTACAAAAAGAATTTTTCATAAAAAATGGGATATTCATCAATATTTTCTTCACTTAATGGCGTAGCTAAAATGCCCATTTCTAATGTTCCAGCCCGCAATTTTTCAATAATCGTATCCGTATTAATTTCTTCAATCCGCAAATGAATATCTGGATGCTGCTGACGCAACTGATCAATAAATAGCGGTAGTAAATAAGGCGCAAGGGTAGGAATAATACCAATACTCAATGTTCCACTCAATTGCTCGCGCTCCGAGCGAATCATTTCAAAAATAAAGTCGCGCTGATTGAGAATAATCTTAGCTTGTTCGATGATTCGCGCTCCCTGTGTAGTAGGTTCAACGGGTTGTTTAGAACGGTCAAAAATTAGAATTTCCAACTCTTCTTCTAGTTTTTTAATCATCATACTCAGCGTAGGTTGCGTCACAAAACAGGTTTTTGCAGCTTTGGCAAAATGACGTTCACGCGCAACAGCGACGATGTATTCTAATTGTTGAAAATTCATAGTGACAAATGTAAGTAAATAAAAAAGAGAGAAAATCTACAGCTTTCGTATTTACAACAAAAATTTTGGTTCTTTTGTAGTCAAATCAACGTTTTTGTTGATGTTTTGGCAAAGAATGATAATATCCGCTGTCTTTCCGCCAGCGCACGTTTTAATATATACGAACACATCAACACGTTACTTACAGACAAGAATCTCTGTCCTCCAATATGAATACTTACCTACAACAAAGAACATTACATCCACCGCAAATTCGCCGCCGCCCTGCACCGAATCTAGGTATGGTGGTCGTTATCCCTGCCTACGATGAGCCGTTTCTACTTAGAAGTTTGATGTCATTACACAAATGTGAACCGCCGCGCTGTTCAGTGGAAATAATTGTTGTAGTGAATGATTCTGAACGCGACTCTAAAGAGGTGATTGAACGCAATTTGGAAATCGCCAACCAAGTCGATGAATGGTCGCGCAAGAATAGTCGTCCCGAACGCTACTATCACGTTTTGTACCACTCCAAGTTATTTCACAAACATAGCGGTGTGGGCTTAGCGCGCAAAATCGGAATGGACGAGGCGGTTTTTCGTTTAGAAAAGGCAAAAAATAAACGTGGCGTAATTGTCTGTTTTGACGCTGATTCTAAATGCGATAGAAACTACTTATCCGAAATCGATCGTCACTTTAGAGAACAGACCAAAACACAAGCGTGTGGTATTCATTTTGAGCATCCGCTACATGGTATTGATCAGGAAGACGATGTGTATGAAGCCATTTTAGATTATGAATTACATCTGCGATACTATGTCAATGCCCAGCGTTTTGCAGGTTTCCCATTTGCCTATCAAACCATCGGTTCGAGTATGGCAGTCCGCTGTGATGCATATCAGCAACAGGGCGGTATGAACCGGCGAAAAGCGGGCGAGGATTTTTATTTTTTACATAAATTTATTCCGCTCGGTAAGTTTACAGAATTAAATACGACGCGCGTAATTCCCTCCCCTCGTTGTTCACATCGCGTCCCTTTTGGAACTGGAAAAGCAGTTGCAGAATTAATTAAATCCAAAGGCGAATACCTCACTTATGCGCCGCAGAGTTTTATTGATTTAAAAATATTCTTTTCGATCGTATCTAAGCTGAGAACAGTTGACGTACCTGAAACAGAAATCATTATTGGTAGTTTGCCTCAAAGTATTCAGGCATTTTTAACAGAAGTGAATTTTTCGGAGAACTTATTAGAGATACAGAAAAATACTAAAAACGCCAAGACGTTCAAAACCCGCTTCTTTCGTTGGTTCAATGCTTTTATGTTGATGAAATATGTGCATTTCGCGCGGGATCACTATTATCCAAATGTTTCAATTGCGGAAACAAGTGCATGGCTATTAATAGAAAGCAAGGTAGATAATACGCAACCACTTTCTAAATTAGACATGTTAAAAAGCTGGCGAAAAATAGATCGAGCAGCTACTTTTCCAAAGTAAAAATATCTTCCGTGCCAATTCCTTACCGCATTTTCTATACTTGATCAAACCAAACAAATTTGATATTTTAGGGCTTCCCCATCATCATGCGCAAATATTTATAGGAGTATGTCCATATTTGATCAGTTTCAAAATATGATTTCACACGTTATTACGACTACGAATAACGACCACTTAACGCTATTAAAAGCAGAAGCAGAGGTAAGACAAATTCGCCGTGGCACGATACTTTTAGAGGAAGGTGAGATTGCTTCAGAACTGTGCTTTGTAAGTAGTGGGATTTTACGTTTTTACTTTCGTAAAAAAGGACGCGAAATGACGACATGGTTTACATTTGCCAATGATTTTGCTACCGTTTTTGATAGCTTTTATCAACAAACACCTGCGCGAGAATCAATTATTGCATTAACGGATTGTCAATTGTTATGCCTGCCTTTTTCTACCGTTCAGAAGTTATTTCACTTAAATGAGCAATGGGCACATGGCAGCCGAAAGTTTATGATTCGCTACGCCATACAACTGGAAGATCGCATCCATCTTTTGCATCAATCTATGTCCGCCGAAGAAAAGTATCACTACATTCTGGAACGGCATCCACAAATCATTCAATACGTACAAGGTAAGTACATTGCAGAATACTTAGGCATCACCCGGGAGACGCTCAGTCGAATCCGTTCGAGTATTCGTTAATTGATATTTGTCACATAATTATAGTCAACGCTGTGCGAAGCTTTGGAAAAGACACCGTTTTTGACGCAAAAAAATATGAATCATCCCGAATTTTTCCACATTACTAATAGGAACGTACGTTTCCACTGGTAATCATCATATTTTGATGGTCAAATGGTGTAATTGTTAAATTGTGAGAGTGGCGAACACCATTTTACAATTTGACAATTACACCATTTGCTTTAAAATAACCCTAAGTAACGGTCAAAAAATAACTTCCCCATTTGGATAGGTCAAATTCTTCTCATTTCTCGCTTGAAATCAGTC
>JBGCES010000337.1:0-3623 GCA_045106545.1 Saprospiraceae bacterium | reverse complement strand
ATGATTCAAGCGCAACGCGACTTTTTTGGTGCGCATACTTACCAGCGATTAGATAGCGGAGATGCGTTTTTCCATACGGAATGGGAGTGAATAACCAACCCTCGCTAGGGTGCAGCTTTCCGCTGCGCTCTAGCTTTCTTCTGGGGTATTAATTTTCTATTCTCTAACTATCTTAAAACGTGCGCTGTCGGGAAGACAGCGGACGTTAACCTACCAACTCATATTTTCACGACCCGCCGCGTCTGCTGACCATGTTTCGTTTTCAAACGACAATAGTAATTTCCGCTCGTCAACCGATGTGCTTCCCACCTTACCTGATGCTCGCCCTGCGTGAAGTTTCGATCCGCTAAAATTTGTACTTCCTGTCCGCGCGCGTCGAAAATAGAAAGACGGATTTTTTCACCGAAAGAATGAAAAGATACTTGTGCGGTTTGACGAATCGGGTTTGGATTAATTTTTAACTGCCTTAGTTTTTCAATAGCTTCCTCCTGCGTAACTCTTTGATTATCAATACTCAATACGGTATCACAACTCGTAGCAATTGGCATGTAAGAAAAATCAGCGTACAGCAAATTTTCTACTTCTGCCTGCGGTACATCAAACCAATCCATCAAAACTGAGCCATAAATATCTCGAAAATCGTGTTGCATTGCTACCCCTTCTTGTGGTTCGGGTGTATCGGGAATATCGGGATTTTCGCCCATCACTCCCGCATTGACACAAGAACCAAAAAGCATCAATGGTGCAGCCGTTCCGTGATCGGTTCCGTAACTAAAATTAGAAGCAATTTGCCGCCCAAATTCAGAAAAGGTCATACCCAGTACGCGCTCTTCCAGACTTTGCATTTGCAAATCATTTTGAAAAGCGGCGATAGCTGCGGATAGTTCCGTCAATAAATCAGAGTGTCTACCTCGATCGGGCATATTGGCTACTACTTGATTGGCATGCGTATCATAACCGCCTTGCGATACGACATATACTTTGGTTTTCAAACCACCAGCAATCAATCGCGCTACGACCGAAAGCTGTTCTGCTAGTTGGGTATCGGGATAAGTCGCTAAGTTGTTACCCAAATTTGCAGCATTAACAATCACGTCACCATATGCATTGGTTTGCTCCAGTGTATCGTATAGAAATGATAATTCGTCGCCGTAGAAACTGTCAGGAGGAGTGGTTTGCGCACCTTCCGCTAATGGACTTAACGAAAATGGATCGGTGACCGCCAAACTAAAATTACCCGCCAATCCCTGACAAGTTTCTGCCACTTGTGAGTCAATACTCAAAGCGATTGGATCGGGATTTTCATCATTGGGATAATCCGTAGGATACCCCGCATATTGCGTATCAAAATAACGTCCCAGCCAACCATTTGTCCATACTTCATCCGCTGGTGAGCCCGATGTCCAAATATCCGTCGAGCGAAAATGCGAACGGTTTTGATTGGGATAAGATACGTTTTGAACGATATTTAATTTAGCATCATCAAATAGACTTTTCACACCCGTCATATCGGGATGAAATGCTAAATTTAAGCTATTCCCTAAATCGAGATAGTCGTTTTGCGGCAGCATAATATTACCGCGAATATTTTGTAATTTATCATATTGGTCAACGGGCATCAGCATATTTAAACCGTCGTTTCCGCCGTTGAGTCGTACGATGACGAGTACGCGATCGGTATTGGAATTCATCGCATTAAACAATGGCGAAGCAGTTAAAGCGTTGATGTTCAATCCATTGAGTAAAACGGGTAGGGAAATAACTTTTCCCGTATTTGTAAGGAAAGATCTTCTTTTCATATTGGAGCAACCCGAAAGGGTGAAATTTTATTACGGATTTGCAAAATTTCTAAAATTTTGTAAATCTAATTGTTAAAAATAAGTAACAACACAGACAGGAATGTCCGTGCTCCAGAACTACATCAACTGAAACTCAGGCAAATGCAGCAGCGCACTTAAAAAACTACGCACCTTATTTGCCATTGCCTCTACGGTGGCTTCATCATCCAAATGCTCTTGATAATGTTCAAATTCTACACTCCACTCAAAATCGGGTAAGCCTGGGATAAGGATTTCTTTTAAATAATCGACCTGCGAAGTAGAAAGTGTTTTGGGTAGAAACAACTGAGCAAGTTGTGCAATAAAATCCGTGATTAAAAATGGACTCGGCGCACCTGATACACCATTGTTCGCATCCGCAAATACTTCATCCACCAACGCTAAAACATCCGCCTGAATCGTAAAACCCATAATCCGCGTCGGGCGCGGTAAACCTAATACAGTATCCGAAAATTCAAAGCGTTTAGGCAAAGTGACGGAGTTGATCCAATTGCGATAATATTGCGGTTCTTGATAATAAGCTTTCCAACCGGCGACGGTTGGTGGTTCGTAATATTCCATCTGCAAATCCTCTGCAAATTGAAACAAGCGAATCATCACTCGTTGATATTGTTCCGCATCACTCGGCATTGGTAAATTGAGTGGTTTCATCGCGGCGAGCATCGCATCGTAAGGGTTTTTTATCATCACGCCGTTATATTCACCACTAAAGAAATGCTCACTTCCTAATAATTGGCGAAGTACTGCTGCTACGTTTAAGTCATTGGTAATCAAGGTATTAGCTAAAGGAGCGATGATATTCATCTCCGCTGCTTCGTCAATTTTATAATAAACCAACCAGCGATAAAATTTGCGACAGATAAAGCGTGCCACTTCTGCTTGCGCAAAAATCATATCGACTAAATCCTTGTATTCCTCCTCGCCATTATTGCTAATAATGGTGTTATTAAAACGATGCGAAAATTCCTTGTCACTCTCGTCGTGGCGCCCGCTACGGAAAATAACTTCTGTGGGAACGGCTGCGTTTACTTGTCCAAAATCACGTACGCGCCAACCCGTCAATACTTTAGCTGCCGCTGCAATATCTTGCTCGGTATAGTTCGTATAATCGCCTGGACCAGCTAAGTCGCCTTTACCAATCGTGAATAACTCGAATAACTCCCGCGCATAATTTTCATTGGGCGATTCCTTGGAATTTTGATCGTTGTTAAGGAATTTGAGCATGGCTCGGTCAACAGTAATTGATTTCGTCAACTCACGGAAATTACCCAACGCATTTTCACGCAATAGTGTAATATAATCATAGACCGCATTCGGATTATTTAAATCACCTGTCGCAAAATGATTGTGCCAAAACAAGGTCATTTTTTCACGAATCGAAACGCCTTCGTCGCGCATCATTCCGAGCGTCCACACGTTCAGCGATGCTTTCCGATAACCTCTGGTAAATACGCCGTTTTGATTATTACTCGAATGATCAGCATTTACCCAAGTTTCGCCAATTGGCACTAATGGATCGTCTGCGAAATAGGTATTCAGTGGTGGATCGGGAAGTGGTTGAGTCGCGAATAATTTATCCAAAGTCGCTTCCAAACCATCGGCTACGGCAGTTTTAATATCCTCATACGTCGGCGCGAACATGGCGCGGCGTAGTAGGTGCGCCGCTTGTGCAAAATCCCAAGTGCCGCTATACGGATTTAAACTTGAGCCAGCCGTAAATGAGGGTGTCGATTCGGCAGTTGCAGAGGGAGAAAGAAATTTAGTTAATAGCGCTCTTCGGTGCAT
>JBGCES010000336.1:0-2237 GCA_045106545.1 Saprospiraceae bacterium | reverse complement strand
GTAATTCATATTGTATCCAATTCGGATGTTCAAAAAAAATCAGAAATGATAAATTTTGAATATTGAATAAGTTAAAGCGTGGGCGTGAAAATAGTTGGATGGTAGTGTTGATACAACCTAGAAATACGACCATCCAACTACTCTCAAACCACCATCAAACGATTTTTACACCATTTTTGGACATATGAATTTACCGACTTCCGCGCGCGCCTTACTGATTGCCCTCCAAACGCCTACGCCTAAAGGAACAACAGGTATTCCCGTTATCTTGTGGGGACCTCCAGGCGTAGGAAAATCCAGCTTTTTAGAAAGTTTGGATCAAGCTAATTTTCCCGTTTTAACGTTAATCGCTTCCATCCACGATCCGACCGATTTTTCGGGATTGCCTGTTCACAACAACGGAAGCGTGCAATACGCAGTGCCGGAATGGGTGCAGAAATTTGACAAAGAAGGTGATGGACTCTTATTTTTAGATGAATTAACGACCGCGCCGCCGTCGGTACAGGCTGCGTTGTTGCGTGTAGTTTTGGAACGAAAAGTGGGATTTCATCCATTACCCAAAGGAGTACGGATTGTCGCAGCTGCGAATCCGCCCGATTTGATGGTGGGCGGTTGGGATTTGAGTCCGCCGCTGCGAAATCGCTTTGTGCATTTGCAGTGGGATTTACCGACTAACGTTTATATCGACGCCTTGAGCAATGGCTTCCCTGTCGCAGATTTGCCCGAAATAGATGCGCAACGACACGCGCAAATTTTACCCACTTGGAAATTATTAGTTGCCGCCTTTCTAAAACGCGCACCTAATTTGCTCCACGGTTCGCCCGAAGAAAATCCTTTTGGTTTCGCTAGTCCACGTACTTGGGATTATGCCGCGCACTTACTCGCTGCTTGCGAATTAGCAGGACATTCGCCGCTCGAAAAAGGCGCAGATGTTACGCCTGCTGTCCAGTTACTCACGGGCGCACTCGGCGAAGGCACTACCATCGCCTTCATGAATTTTGTTCAAAATATCAAACTCCCCGATCCTGCCCAAGTCCTCGATGGTGAAGTAGAAATTGACGTCAGCAAACTCAACGACGGCGAAGTGTATGTCCTTTTCGGAACATTAAACAACATCCTCCGCGAACGCTTGGAAGACGACAACTTACACGAATCTGTGCTGCGTTATTTCGATTTACTGGAAGCGATTTTTGAGGCGGGTAAACGCGATTTGGTCTATGTGTCAATGAAGCAAATTATCAAAGAGGGCTTACTAACACGCGCGATGGCTGCCGCACAAAAAGACGCGGCTGCGCTGCAGAAAATCATGACGGGGATGACGAAGTTGTTTAGCGATACGGGGCTGAATGAGTTTATTGAGGTGTTTGAGCATTGACGCCCAACGTCCGCTGTCTTCCCGACAGCGCACGTTTTTCCAGAAGCGTAAAATGTCCCCGCTCTTCAGCTGTACAGGCTGTTTATTTTTTAAAAATCGAATTTCGTCAGCTTTTCAGCGCATAGCGATGACTTCCTTGGTAGTAAGATGTTTTAGTTGTCTTTGGCGACACAGTGTGACGCCTCCCTTAAAAAATGGGCGCATCGCGCTGCGCTGCCAAAAATCACATTATATTGGTTAGCTACCAATGGGCATGGCGCGCTGCGCCGTTCGTGATTTGGAAAACCTTTATCAATTTTCTATTTCTAATTTTCCTCTAACAAAAACGTTTATTTTTCCGCTTCAAAACCTCTTTTTTGTTTTAAAAAATGCTAAATTGGCGGATGAATTAGTGAGCTGGTCATTCCAAATGACCAGCTCACTAATCATTCACAAACCATTGTTTGTCAATAACTTACTATGACCAGTGTCGAAAATGCCATTTTATTAAAACAAGAATTAGATGCGCTCCGCCCGTTGAGCAAAGCGGATGAAATGCGCATTATGCAGAAATTCCGTTTGGATTGGAATTATCATTCGAATCACTTGGAGGGAAATACGTTGACCTACGGCGAGACAAAGGCATTAATTCTATTCGGTATTACTGCACAGGGAAAAACTTTGCAGGAACACTTTGAGGTGACGGGGCATGATGAAGCGATTAAGTGGGTACTTGATGTGATTAAGCAAAAATATCCTTTAACTGAAAATTTTATTCGTGAACTACACCAACTAATCCTCAAAGAACCCTACGAACGCGATGCGATCACACCCGACGGACAACCTACTAAAAAACTCATTCAGGTAGGCGTTTACAAATCGA
>JBGCES010000335.1:0-3901 GCA_045106545.1 Saprospiraceae bacterium | reverse complement strand
AACTTTAAACCTTACCTGATTCCTAATGCAGCAGATTCGGAGTTTTGGCTGATTTCGGATACCAATCGCAAAAACCTATGGGTAACGGATTTTACAAAAAATATTCTATATCGGTATGATATTCAACAAGATGCGTTTATTTCGATTGTAGAAGGTTACTCCTCAGAAGCTTTATTAGAGGATGAAAAAGGCTACTGGATCGCTAGTTTTAAAAATGGTTTATTACACTACGATCCCCATACTCAACAAGTGCGAAAATACGGGAAGCAGCAAGGCTTAAACGACAATCAAACCGTAGAAATACATAGCACGGAAGCGGGTATTTATTGGGTAGCAACCCGCAAAGGTATTAGTAAATTTACTGCTGCAACTGAGACTTTTGAAAACGCAGGTTTGCCACGTGGTTACTACCATCCGATGTGGCTAAAGAGTAAAGATGAGCAGTTGTTTTTTGGTTCGGACGAAGGGACAATTGCATTTTATCCCGATGAAATTAATGGTAATCCGCATCCGCCTAAAGTGCTAATTAACGATTTGCAAATTTCGGGAGAAGTATATCCGCTACACGATTTAGATAAAAATGCGACCATTGAAGTTGGTTATCAACAGAATGATTTTAACTTTTCCTACACTGCTTTACATTATAGTAAACCCAATGAAAACAAATATCAATACAAACTTAGCCCGTTTGATAATGATTGGATTGATGGCGGCACGCAGCGAAATGTGCGTTATACCAATCTCGAATCGGGTGAATATACCTTTCAAGTAAAAGCAAGTAATAGTGATGGAATTTGGACTTCAAAGGCTACAACTTTAGCGTTCCAAATTAACCCTGCTTGGTGGACGCGCTGGTGGTTTTACATATTGACTATCAGCGTGTTAGGAAGCATTAGCTATTGGTTTTATCGCTTTCAGCTTTCGCGTAAACTTGCCGTAGAACGTAGCGAGCGATTGGCGGAAATCAATCGCTTAAAAACGGGACTTTATAATAACATCACCCACGAATTTCGCACGCCCTTAACCGTCATTTTAGGTTTGACGAGTGATTTAAAAACCGAAGCCTCAAATACTTGGAATGATGCTATCCGACCGCTTGAACTTATTGAACGCAACGGCAAAAAGCTATTACAACTGATCAATGAAATGTTGGCTTTAGCCAAATTAGAAAGTGGTCATTTACAATTGGAACAGCTACAAATAGATGTGATTCCTTTCTTAAAATACCTCTGTGAAAGTTTTCAATCGCTTGCCGCCAGAAACAATATTTCATTAGCAGTCGAAGCTGAAATCGATGAATTGATCATGGATGTTGATAAAGATAAACTGACTACTATCGTTGCTAATTTGCTTTCCAATGCCATCAAATTTACATCCAAAAACGGAAGCGTTATCGTTCGATTAAACCAAGGAAAGACAGCAGCACAGGAATTCTTTATTGTAGAAATAACAGATAACGGAAAGGGGATCGCTGCAACGGAATTACCGCACATTTTTGACCGTTTTTATCAAGCCGATAATCGTTCGGTGCGCCGCTATGAAGGAACGGGTATCGGTTTAGCATTGACCAAAGAGTTAGTGGAATTGATGAATGGAAAAATTGAAGTAAAAAGCAAATTAGGGAAAGGCAGTACGTTTTCCGTACAACTCCCCATAACTAAAAGTGCCCCTTTGATAACAGCTCCACAACCTTCCATTCTGACGCCTCAAGCGGAAAGCTTTGACCAAATTCAAACCACTCAAAATGCGCCCACTAATTTGCCGATCGTTTTAATGATCGAAGATAATCCAGACGTCGCTTTTTACATCAAAAGTTGTTTACACGAAACCTACCAAATTCTATATGCTACTGATGGACAGATTGGAATCGACATGGCGTTGCAACACATCCCCGATTTGATTATTTCCGACGTGATGATGCCGCGTAAAGACGGATTTGAAGTTTGCCAAACGCTAAAAGCCGACGAACGTACTAATCATATCCCGATTATTTTGTTGACTGCCAAAGCAACCATTGAAGATCGTTTGACGGGTTTAAAACAAGGTGCGGATGTCTATTTGGCGAAGCCTTTTGAGAAGGAAGAATTGCTGGTTCGCTTGCGCAAATTATTAGAACTGCGACAGCTTTTACAACATAAATATAGTTCGCAACTTTTACCAATTGCTGCTACCAAAACGATCAAAGAAGTAGAAGATCCTTTTATTAAAAAAGCTAAAGCCATTGTATTAGAAAACATCGCTGACGAAGCTTTTAATAGCCCACAATTAGAAAAAGCCTTGCACCTCAGTCGCTCGCAAGTCTATCGTAAAATCAAAGCGGTGACGGGTTATTCTACAGCTATTTTTATTCGCCATCTTCGTTTGCAAGAAGCTGTAAAATTGCTGCAATCTACCTCGCTTTCAATTTCAGAAATCGCCTACCAAGTGGGTTTTAAATCGCCCGTTTATTTTTCGCAGGTTTTTAAAGAAACTTTTAACCAGAGTCCTACCGATTTACGTAATTAGCTGAACGTCAGATTTTTAAGACTACTTTCTTTTAAAATTGCAACATTATAGAAAGCCTTTGCAACAATAGCGAAAGCGACCGTAAGCAGTCGTGCATACCTTTGTCTTAACCAAAGAATCATGTAAGTAGATAGACGTTAGAGGTTACTGATATTACGCACTAGCTTTTTCTTTTTTCTTAATAAAAAAGAAACAAAAAATCAAGACTGTATTTCTTTTTTAACGTTCCGAAACTACCTAAAAAGCTAAACAAAATAAACTCGCTGCGCTCAGACAGTATTTTGTTCTTAACGCTTTTTAGGCAGCTTCTCCACTAAAAGAAATAAGGTCAAAATCACCATAAATCAAACTTGGTACGTAGGATTAGAAAGTTAGAAAAGTATTTGATTCTCAATTGTCTAACGTCTTAAATCTGTCAACCTATTTATTATTAATGCTTCAATTATGCTTACGCGCTGTCCGTCTGATTTAGTCAAAAAAACTCGGCAAATCATTCAAAAATCTTTGCATCATCCTAATCTATCGCTAACAGATTTATGCCAAGCGGTAGGTTATAGTTATTCGCATTTGCATCAGATTATTAAGGTTGAGACGGGCATGACCTTAGCGCATTTAGTGCGCGATGAACGCCTGCGGGTAGCGGAGCAATTATTAGTTGAATCGGATGAGAACATTTCCGAAATCTGTTTTGCTGTAGGCTTTAAAGATCCCAATTACTTTACGCGAGTTTTTCGCATAAAACATGGAGTAGCGCCGAGGGCGTGGCGGTTTCAGAAAAAGGAAGTGAAATAAGAATAAAAATAAATTTATTACCACTTATGCTATGAATGATTTGCTATCGGTTATGAATTAAAAAGGACATTCGGAAAGTAGTGCTAGTATTTTATTCATCCAACTAGAAATGGCTACCTAAAAAGACTTGATTTTAAAATTGCGACTACTAACTATTTGATTATTAATGCATTACGAATCCGTAACGCACTGGCGGACCTATGTATTAAAATCAAAAACTAAATTCAATATGAAAATTTACACTCTACTTTTTGTGCTGCTACTGGCTCTTTTTCTAGTGTCTTGTGATAACGAACAAGATGACGTACTTCCTGAAATAGAGGAAGAACAACCACTCGCTACTTCTACGGAAGATATATTGGATATTTTCACGAGCGAAGTGGTCGGTACTTCGACGATCAATCGTTTTTCAGATCGGATTGAAGCCAATATAGAAACCTCAAACTTAGTCAATGGACATGTTTACAATATTGATGTATTCATTACTAATCAGCCAGAACAATGCCCTGAAACGCCTTGTATTTTCCGTGACTTTCAAAGTATTTACGATCAAATAGAATTGTCCGTAGTTCTCGCTGATGGATTTATTACGATTAGCCCTGAT
>JBGCES010000334.1:0-8521 GCA_045106545.1 Saprospiraceae bacterium | reverse complement strand
TTGCACTATACATCGTTAAAAAGCCTCGTCGTAAAAAGACTATGACTACGTTTTTTGCCTTGTCTAGCACAAAAATAGCCTCAGTCAAAAATGACGATTATTTCACGTTAACTACTTAGAAAGGTGAATAATTTTAATTAAAATCAAATATATATTTATTTGATAAATAGTTTACTATATCGATAAAGTAATGAAATAATTAAACTTATTAGATTTTTAACAAAAAAATACGACTCCAAACACTTGGAGGCGTATTTTTTTGTACTTATTCTTAACTAGTTTACATTATTGAGGGAATTACTGCGGTTTACATATCAGCATAGGATTCAGGATATCCCAATGTTCTGGAAATTCGACCGAGAAACCGCGCATGATTAATAAAATACCAACTCCTGCAACGGCTACTGGAAAGAGTTTAAAAATATAACGCCGTAAGCTACTTCCTAACCGCTGTCCGACTAAGCTAATGGTCAACATCAAAGGCAATGTTCCTAATCCAAAAAAGAGCATATACAAGCCGCCTGACCAAATATCTCCTGCCGCCAATGCACCAAATACAGCGATATAAACCATTCCACAAGGAAGTAAGCCATTGAGTAAGCCTAAGGAATATAAACCACCCAAACGATGTTGTTGGAGTAATTTCCCCATCCGCAATTGCAACGGTTGGATGAAGCGTTGCATCGTGGGCGATTTGAAGATTTTATTATCCAAGTTAATCGAAAAAACTGCTATAATCACTAGTCCAACGCCAAGCGTAATCGACAATACTTTTTGACCGCCTGCCCACATGATTGTCGTTCCAATTAATCCACTAATCAAACCGAGTAAAGAATAGGTAGTCACACGACCTAGATGATAAAGTAGTACGCCTAATAATTGACTACTCCTACCATTGCCGAGTGGTAAAGCTGCCGCCAATGCGCCACACATACCTGCGCAGTGCGCACTTCCCATAAAACCAACGATGAAAGCCGAGTAGAGCATGCTCAATTTATTTTACAAATAAAATTCTAATTCAGAGAAGTAATCTTTCCCGTCACCTTGCCAATCTATTTTTAATTTGTAACGACCAGCGGGTAGTTTATCGGTTGGTAGTAATTGTAATCGTTCAGAATCGACTTGGATTGGCACTTTACGATCTAGACGATCGGAAATGGGGCTAAAAATCCAGAGTTCTCCTTTGGGTGCAGTAAATTGTTGAGGAAATTGTACCGCGACTTTCTGATCGGCTTTTTTTATCAATTTAGGCAACTCATTGAGGTTGCGCGTGTTGACCAGCTTGACATAATGCTGCTGATATTTCAAGTCTTCAGCGTAGTATTCTTTACTCACTAAACTGTGATTGACCGAACGGCTTTTATAAACCATTGTAAAAATGAAGGCAGCAAAAATGGTGTAAAATATTGCAATACCTGTTCCCCAGTTAAATTTCATGGCTGTTATTTTTGTTCAATAATTAACGACGTGGACCTAAAAAATTAGTTGTTGTTTTTTCGAGCAAGCGGTCGCCTGCCCATACTTCGAGTTTCAGTTTAGCTTTGCCTTTTGCTATGTGTTTTCTTTCTAATTCAACAAAGAAAGCACCCTGAATCATATCGTTTGCAGGTAAAGTAGAAATAGTACCCACCAATTTTATTTCACCTTCTGATACTAACCGCCACTCCACGGGTAAATCTTCTCCCGTTTTATTAAAAATTTGATAATTATATAAATTACTAATCTTGTCTTCTCCCACTTTTTGGTATAACATACCGGGAGTACGCAACAATACTGCCTCTACGGGCGAGCGGGTGGCTAGTAAAAATACATTTGCTAAAACTAATAGTCCTAAGACGACTGTGTAGGCGATGACGCGCGGAGTGAATAGTTTTTTCTTCTGTGCGACAACGCCATTATAACTATCGTAGCGAATCAACCCCGTCGGGCGCTCAATTTTTTCCATCACTTCGTCACAGGCATCAATACAAGCAGTACAGTTCACACATTCCAGCTGAACGCCATCTCGTATATCTATGCCGGTTGGACAGACTTTCACGCAGAGTTTACAATCTATACAGTCTCCTAAAGGCGGCGCTTCTAAAGTAGCTGTATGATTGGTTGTACCATTAGCTGTGGCAACCGCCAATTGGATGTCTGCCAGCGGATTAGTGGCGACGGGTGCAGGTTTGGGTTGACGGCGTTTTTTACCTCTTGGTTCACCACGAATAAAATCATAGGTGATAAGAATGGTGTTCTTATCCGTCATCACACCTTGTAAGCGACCATAGGGACAAATCGTGGTACAAACTTGTTCGCGCAAGCGAGCAAAAACGAAGTAAAAAGCAGCCGTAAAACCCAGCATGGATGCAAAACCTACGGGGTTATTGACTGGGTTACTGGTTACGATTTCTCTCACCGCATCTAAGCCCACGATGTAGGACAAAAAGGTATGGGCGATTAGCACTGAAATACCGATAAAAATGACTTGTTTAGCAGTTTTCTTAACGATTTTATCACGCGTCCAAGGTGCTTTGTCCAAGCGGCGCTGGGCATTATAATCTCCTTCGATCCAGTATTCTACTTTTCGGAAAACCATTTCCATAAAAATGGTCTGCGGACAAACCCAGCCACAAAAAATCCGTCCATAAACGACTGTAAATAATACGATGAATACTAAAAAGGTAAGCATCGCCAGTACGAATAGGTGAAAATCCTGCGGCGTAAAGTGCAACCCAAAAATGATGAAGTTTCGTTCTAGAATATTAAACAGCACTAACGGTTCGCCATTAATTTTGATAAAGGGCAATCCAAATAAAACCAATAGCAAGACCCAACTGACGTAGGTACGCGCATTGGTAAATTTACCTTTAGGCTTCTTTGGATAAATCCAAATTCGCTTTCCGTGTTCGTCAACAGTAGCAATTTTGTCTCGATATGACGGTTGTGTTTGTCCCATTAATTCATTCCGATTTTTTCGTTGTCGTTAGCTGGTTCACTTTCGGTATCTTTTGGCTCTTCACTATCAGGTTGATATAGATCGCCCTGTGGCTCTTTGGCATTTGGAGGATTCGTTCCTTGCATCGTCAGGATATAGCTGGCTACTTGCGCCATGTTGGAAGGTGTAAGCTGGGCTTTCCAGGCGATCATCCCTTTTTCGGGCACACCGTATTTGATGGTTTTAAATACAGCTTTGACATCTCCACCGTGTAGCCAGTAAGAGTCCGCTAAGTTTGGTCCTACGCCACCTTCACCCAATTTACCGTGACAAACGGCACAGTTAAAATCGTAAATGGATTGACCACGACTTAACTCAGTAGGATCGGTCATAACGATGACGCTGTTTTCATCCACTGCGTTGGATTGTTTGGCTAAGTAAGCTTTTACTGCTTCTTCAGCTTCTGCCATTTCGGTTTCCCACTCGTGGGCAGAACTCCAATTGGTATCCATCACGTGATAGTAACCAAAATAACCAATGGCAAAAACGATAGACGCATAGAACATACCTACCCACCACGGGGGTAAAACATTATCTAATTCTTTAATGCCGTCGTAATCATGGTCGAGCATGATGTCTTTTTCCTTTTCTAGAGGAACTAGACTCCAAGCGCGTTTATTAAGTTGCTCCCAAAGTGAGGGCTTAGGTTCTAAATTGAGTTCGCGAGCAACCTCAATGCCTTGCTCTTTTAGGAGTTTAATTTTTTCCGATTGGATAACGATAGAAGCCATCCAAAAAACGGTTCCGATTGCACCTAATATTACTGCAACTCCTAAAGCAATTAAAGTAAATTGCATGCTATTGACTCCATCATACTGACCTGCGTGTACTAGCACAGGAAGGACGATTAATATGCTTAAGATGAAGAGTATTTTTTGCGTATTTTTCATAATCAAGGATAGTTAATATAGTGCAGTGATTAATGATTAGGTAACGATAAGAAACGAACTTATTTTTCTATAAACCAGTGCTTTAGGTTACTAATGATTTATCACTTATTTACTAATTACTACAATAGTTTTATGCGTATTTTTAGAAGTTCAAATTAAGCTGATGGCGAAGAATCGGAGGTTTCGGGAATTGCATCTAAAGGCAAATTTGCCATGTGGTTGATGTGTTCTGAGCGAGTCAGGAATACCGTGATACCGCCAATCATAAAGATGAAAAAGAAAGTAAGTAGCGCGAAAATTGCCATCCAATTGATACTTCCTGCGCCTTCTAAAATATATTTATACATGATTATTTTTTTTAAAGAGGACAGAAAACAGACCGCTATGCTGACAGAAGACAGACGCTTAGATGTCTGTTCTCTGTTAATGAAATGGTCTGCCTTCTGTCTTCTATTTTAGTTATTTCCTCCAGCCTGTGGTTTTGGTTTAATATCCGTACCCAAGCGTTGTAGATAAGAGATGATAGCCACCATTTCAGAATTAGCTAAGCCAACGGTATCGATGCCATCATTGGCTAAACTTTTAACAACTAGGTCGGCTTGTTCTGCCATATTAGCCCGAATTGATTCTTGTGTATATTCGGGATAAGGAGTACCAAGTTGTTCCAGTACCTTGATTTTTGCTAAGGTGTAATCCTTATTTAGATCATCATCTAGTAACCACGGATAGGGCGGCATGATACTACCTGGAGAAGTGATTGTCGGATCGATCATGTGATTGTAGTGCCAACTATCTGGATATTTTCCACCTACACGATGTAAGTCTGGCCCAGTTCGTTTACTACCCCACAAGAATGGACGGTCGTAAATAAATTCACCTGATTTAGAATATTCACCATAACGTTCTGTTTCTGAACGGAATGGACGAACCATCTGTGAGTGACAACTGATACAGCCTTCGCGGATATAAATATCGCGACCTTCTAATTCTAGTGGCGTATAGGGTTGAACAGATGCGATTTTCGGCACATTTTCGTCAATCATAATCATCGGAAAAACCTCTACCATACCACCAATCAAAATGGCAATTGTAGCACCTACTAATAACGGTACTGGACGACGCTCAATCCAACGGTGCCAGTGTTCACCTTTATGTTTGACGTGTACGGCACGTGCGGGCGCACTCGCCATTTCGTTTTCTTGTAAGGTTCCGCCCTTTACCGTTTTGATTAAGTTATAAACCATCACAAAAACACCTGACAAGTAGATAGAACCACCTAAAGCACGGAGGGCATACATTGGTAAAATCTGTGTGACTGTTTCTAAGAAGTTACCATATTTCAAGATGCCTTCTGGTAAAAATTCTTTCCACATTAAACTCTGTGTCCAACCCGCCCAGTATAAAGGAACAGCGTAAAACAAGATACCTAATGTACCAATCCAAAAGTGTACGTTTGCTAACTTAGTAGAGTACAGTTTGGTGTTGTAGATTCTAGGAACAAGCCAGTAGAGGACACCAAAAGTTAACATCCCGTTCCAGCCTAAAGTACCAACGTGTACGTGTGCAATTGTCCAGTCGGTATAGTGACTAATCGCATTTACACTCTTGATAGACATCATCGGGCCTTCCAATGTCGCCATACCGTAAGCCGTAACGGCTACGACCATGAATTTCAAAATCGGGTCGGTACGAACTTTATCCCAAGCACCCCGTAAGGTCAATAATCCATTCAACATCCCACCCCAAGATGGAGCGATCAACATGATAGAAAATACAGTTCCGAGTGATTGTGCCCAGTCGGGTAGAGAAGTGTATAATAAGTGATGTGGTCCCGCCCAGATATAAATGAAAATCAAAGCCCAGAAGTGGATAATCGATAATTTATACGAATAAACGGGGCGATTCGCCGCTTTAGGCAGATAGTAATACATCAAACCTAAATAGGGTGTGGTTAAGAAAAATGCCACCGCGTTGTGGCCATACCACCATTGAACAAGTGCATCTTGGACACCTGCAAATACAGGGTAACTTTTCCAAAGATGAACCGGAATTTCGATGTTATTTCCTAGGTGTAAAACCGTTACCGTTACCCAAGTAGCGATGTAAAACCATATTGCTACATACAGGTGCTGCTCGCGGCGTTTGAGGATCGTACCAAACATATTGATACCAAAGACCACCCAAATTAAAGCGATAGCAATATCAATTGGCCATTCTAGTTCCGCGTATTCATGCGAGCTGGAAATACCTAATGGTAAAGTGATTGCGGCCGCTACAATGATAGCTTGCCAACCCCAGAAATGAATTTTACTGAGTACATCGCTATACATGCGCGATTTGAGTAACCGCTGTAAGGAATAATAAACCCCCATATAAATACCATTACCAACGAATGCGAAAATCGCAGCGTTGGTATGCAGGGGGCGAATTCGTCCGAAGGAGACTTCGGCAGTGCTGAAGTTCAGCGAGGGAAAAATGAGTTGTAGGGCTGCCCATAAACCTACGGTCATCCCAACTACACCCCAGAGGGCGGTTGCGAAGGCAAAGTTTCTGACAATTTTGTTGTCGTAGTGAAAGGTTTCTACTTGATTCATAATTACAAATTTCTGATACGTTCTGCTATGCTAATTAGGTGTTATTTGCGAGTCGATGATACCACTGGTGATCACTTTTTCTACTATTTCATCATCTGGTAAAATGCGCATTGCTGGTGTGTAGCTATCATCGTATTGACCGCTGCGTACTGCCCAAAAGAAAGCACCTAAAAAAAGTAGCGCAACTGCTAGACTGATGATAATTAGTAAGAGAATAATTTTCATGTTTTGTCTGATTTTATGTACGCAAGGTACGGTGGAATAGGAGGTAGGATAGTGACATTGGTCACTGTTAGAAAGGGATATTCGTCACCATGTTTTGGTTATCTATTGGAATGTTTAAAGCTGTGAATTTTTGCTTACTATTTATTTATATAATTACTGTCCTTCTTCAATGTTTTCCACAAAATCGTACTACTAATTGTTCCAAAAGTAATGATTGAAATCGAACTCAATGGCATTAAAATCGCAGCTACAATCGGAGTTAATAATCCTTGCACCGCAAAAAATAATCCGACCACATTATAAATAAATGCCAAGCCGAAAGATGCATATACCAATCGAATACAGTTGTTAATATAATTGAGATACAATGGCAATTCGGCAAATTTATCGGCTTGTAATATCGCGTCTGCCGCAGGGGTAAACTGCGTAGTATCTTCCGTTAGGACTATTCCAACATCGCTTTGCTTTAACGCGCCCGCATCATTTAAACCATCACCTATCATGAGTACACGATATTGAGTTTGCAACTCGCGTACAAAGTCCAATTTAGCAGCTGGCTTTTGCCGAAATTGCATTTCATCCGTCGCAAAATGAGTGGCAAATCGATCCCGTTCCCGATCATCATCACCCGACACCAGAAAGATTTTTGCTCGTTTTCTACACCAGGCAAATACCGCAGCGATTCCGTTGCGGTAAGCATGTTGTACTTGGTAGCCGCCGACTTGTTTTCCGTTCCAAATAATTGGGGTAATAGCAGTATGTGATTTTTTATTAGCATCCAAATGCCCGATGCTTAACTGAATAGATTGTCCTGCTACTTTAAAAATCCCTGTAATACCTCTACCCGTGATTTCGGTGAATTTGATCAATCGCGTCGTTAAGTTTTCATCTGATTGAGCCGTCGCCTGATGAATCAATTGACTAACTGGATGGGTTGATTGATCGGTCAGTTGATGAATTAGCTGTTTCTGCAGGTCTGTCAAGGGCGTTCCGTCATATTTTACCGTGGCTCGTTGCCGACTAGTTAAAGTTCCCGTTTTGTCAAATACTACCGCATTAATTCGCGCTAAGCGTTCCGCTACCGTAGTTTCTTTTAAATAAAATCCAGCTTTAGCTAACAACCGTAAAGCGTTGCCAATTGTAAATGGAACAGTAAGCGCTAAAGCACAAGGGCATGCAACGATCAGAACTGCCGTTGCTACATTTACCGCCTTAGCCATATCGGGTAACCAATAGAGAAATGACAATACTGCAATTGTGATAATGGCAACTGTAAAGTACTGTCCAATCTGATGCGTCAACGAAGTAAAGCGGGTGATTTCAGGGGCGGTAAACGCCGTGTCCTTCCAAAGTTGGGTGAGGTAACTTTGGTCAACTGACTTGGTGGTCTGGATCACGATTTTACCGCCCATTTGTCTGCCACCCGCAAATACCTGTTGATTTTCTTTTCGGCTTACTGTTCGTTCTTCACCCGTTACAAAACTATAATCTATTTGCCCGTCACCTGCTTGCAAAACACCATCCGCAGGAATTAACTCTCCATGCCGAATGACTAATTGATCACCTGTTTTCAATTGGTGCAAACCAATCGAACGTTCTTCTTTATCTGCTAGCAAACGCCGCACAGCAATCGGAAAGTAAGAACGATAATCACGGTCAAAGGATAGATGATAATAAGTTTGTTGTTGAAACCATTTGCCAATTAGCAAAAAGAAGATGAAACCTGCTAAACTGTCGAGATAACCTGTGCCTGTATGCGTAATTATTTCATAACTACTTCGTAACCAAAGCGTTAGCATGCCTAGTGCAATCGGTACATCAATTCCTGGTCTTCC